>DATJTX010000009.1 GCA_035502855.1 Candidatus Baltobacteraceae bacterium | reverse complement strand
AGACTTGTTGACCTTTGCAAGCCGTCTACGAGTTCATACGTGGGCTTGTTGTCGCGAATCCCAGCGTAGTACATGAGAAGGGACCCAATCGGCAATGACTCACGAACCGACTGTATCAACTCCGCGCGCTTCGTTTTTTGCCAGACGAGTCCGCGCTGAAACGAAGGGATAAATATTCCTTTTTCGCCGATGCCATTCAAGGCGTCAACAAGTTCGCGAACGGTCCAGACCTGAACCTTGACCTCGTTGCGCGGTGACTCCGCAGTGTCTGTACCGATCATGAGGAGTTCTCCGTGCGGCGAGCCATGGAAGTGAACGGGCAAATGCCGGCGAACCCTCGATTCCGGAGGATAATTACCGTGCCCCGACGCTCGCGATTTGCTGCCGCAGCTGAAGAGTGGTTACGCAAGAATGCTGCTGGTAAAGTGC
Organism: Candidatus Baltobacteraceae bacterium; assembly: GCA_035502855.1. Lineage (NCBI taxonomy): Bacteria > Bacillati > Vulcanimicrobiota > Vulcanimicrobiia > Vulcanimicrobiales > Vulcanimicrobiaceae > Vulcanimicrobiaceae bacterium. The sequence goes on along the minus strand of DATJTX010000009.1, from coordinate 57,930 downwards.
TCTCAACACGAGAGTTTTGGGAAGGGCTCTGCGCTGCATACCCCGAGCTGACGACACCATCGGAGCGTCGCAAGACACCGAAGGCAACGTGCATGCGTGACTTGCGGAAAGACCCGGCCTTCCAACTTGGAGCCGGTAAGATCTCGTTGCGATTGGGCCGGTAAAGCATAGGGCGATCCCGCCTCGTGGGTAAGAAGCGTCTTCGAGAGTTCCCCAAGCAACGGGTTGGCTCATTCCTCAGCGAGCGCGGTAGTTAGATCGCTCGTCGGCCCTGCAATGCTCTCCCTAGAGTCATTTCATCAGCATAGTCGAGGTCCGCGCCTATAGGCAGCCCATAGGCCAAACGGCTCACGACTAAGCATAGCGGCTGCAATAACCGCGCAAGATAGAGTGCCGTTGCCTCGCCCTCGGCGTTTGGATTCGTTGCGAGAATGATCTCAGTTGGATTTTCAACGCCAATGCGCTCGACAAGCTCCTTCACCCGCAGTTGCGCGGTCCCGATGCCGTCCATCGGGGAGATCAATCCGCCGAGCACGTGGTAGCGGCCCTTGAATGCACCGGTGCGTTCGATCGCGTAGATGTCTTTTGCTTCTGCGACGACGCAGATGATCGAGCGATCGCGTTCTTCATCGGTGCAGAGATCGCACGGGTCGTCTTCGGTCAGCGAAAAACACACCGAACAGAAACGCACCTTGTCCTTCACGGCGAGGATTGCTTCGGCCAGCGCTTGCGCTTCGTTGCGCGGACGGTTCAGTAAATGGAACACTAACCGTGCGGCGGTCTTAGCGCCGACGGTTGGGAGTTTCGAGAACTCGTTGATGAGGGCTTGCACCGGTCCCGTGATGCTTCCACTTTTTGTGGGCATTAGTGGCACCCTTCGACAGGCTCAGGGTGACACGTTGCGGCGGTCCCTCGACTACGCTTCGCTACGCTCGGGATGACAAGGGGTCTGATCACATCACGCCGGGGATGCGCATGCCGCCGGTGAGGCCGCCCATGCGGGATTGGGCTTTTTCATTGGCTTTGGTGAGCGCGTCGTTAACCGCGACCGTCACGAGATCTTCGAGTGTTTCGATGTCGTCGGGGTCGACCGCATCCTTTCCGATCTTGATTGATTTCATTCGCTGATCGCACGTCATCTCGACGGTCACGATTCCGTTGGCGGCGCTGCCTTGCACGGTGGTGTTGGCAAGTTCTTCTTGCGCTTTCACCATCTCGGCTTGCATCTTCTTGACCTGCTGCATCAGTTGCGCTTGGTTCATGCTGTTCTCTTCGTTGGGTTTGAGGTGGTCCCTCGACTACGCTTCGCGGAGTTTATCCCGAGCGCAGTCGAGGGGCTCGGGATGACAAGGGCTAGATGCCGTCCAGGCACGGTGGGATAGGAGGCGGCTGGGGCGCATCGATGGTGTCGACTGGCAGATTGATACCCTGGCCGGCTCCGGGTTCGATTCCCGGGCGCTCCAGCCGCGGCAGCTCCACCCGCTGTTGCGAAGTCGTCATAGGTGTGTTATCGTCGGGTTGTTCAGGGTATCAATCTGCCGACACACATCAAAGCGCACGAGGCGCCGCAGTAATGCGGCGCTTCGTTCTTTACTTAATCCGTTCGTTGGCGTAACCGAATAATTCGTCGGCGCTTTCTTCTTCGTTGACGGGCGTAGGCTCTGCTGAGTGTGCCGGAGCCGCACCGGCTTCGAGGCGGACGTGCAGTGACACGCCGAGGACGTCGGCGATCGCCGATTCGACGAGTTTGGTGTGCGTTTTGAGGATGTCGGTTTCGAAGGCGTTGCGGAGTTTGAGGACGAGGACATTGCCGTCGAGCGCGTCGACCATGGCGCCGGAGAGTGGGGCGCGCAGCGGCGGGCGCTCGGCTTCAACCTTGCCGCGAATGGTGGTCCAGGCAGCCCGGAGTTGTTGCAGCGTCACTGGAGCGTCGGAGGCGGCCCCTCGACTACGCGGCTCCGCCGCTACGCTCGGGGTGACAGGGGGCGCCGGAGGCGCCTTTTCAACCGAAGCGGCGCGACCGGAGGGAGCGGCGCTACCGATGCTCGGGGTCACGTCGGCCCCTCGACTACGCGGCTTCGCCGCTACGCTCGGGGTGACAGTTTCCTCTTCCAATAAGAAGCGGAGCAGGGCGGTTTCCAGCTCCAGGCGGGGGTTGGCGCCGGTTCGGGCCAGGCTGGCGGCGTCGGCCAGCACGCGCAGCGCGCGCACGATCGTGCCCTGCGGCACGTCTACCGCGCGCACGCGGGCGCGCTCGGCGTCTTCGGGCGCGAGGTCGCGCGCGAGCAATTCGGGATCGATGTGCGCCACCAGCAGATTGCGGAAATCCGCGATCAGCGCGCGCGTGAGCACCACCATGTCGGCGCCGGCGTCGCTGGCCTCCTCGATCGTGCGCAGCGTCACGGCGGCATCGCGTGCAACCACCGCGTCCAAAAGGGTGTTGGCATAATTGCGACCGGTGGCGCCAAAGGCCAACTCAATGACCGCGGTCGTGATTGGCCCGTCGGCAAAGGCCGCGGCCTGTTCCAACATCGTGAGCGCGTCGCGCAACCCGCCGTCGGCGCGGTACGCAATCGCCGCCAACGCCGCCTCGTCGATCGCGATCCCTTCATAGGTCGCGATTTCGCGCATCCGTTCGATCATCACCGGAATCGAGATACGTCTGAAGGCGTAGCGCTGACATCGTGAGAGAATCGTTACCGGCAATTTCTCAGGTTCCGTGGTCGCCAGGATAAAAACGGCGTGCGCGGGCGGTTCCTCAAGCGTCTTTAAGAACGCGTTGGCACCCTCTTTAGTAAGCATGTGCGCTTCATCAATGATATATACTTTCATTCGCATCACTGACGGTGCGAATTTTACCGCATCGCGCAGCGCGCGAATTTCGTCGATGCCGCGATTACTCGCGGCGTCGATTTCCAACACGTCGAGCGCCGTGCCGTTGAGCATCGCGATGCAATTTTCGCAGGTATTATCGGGATGAGCCGTTGGACCGCTAACGCAATTGATGCAGCGCGCCAAGATCTTCGCCGCCGACGTCTTGCCCGAGCCGCGGGGCCCGGAAAACAGGTAGGCGTGAGCGAGCTTGCCGCCCTCGATGGCGTGAGTGAGCGTGCGAACGACGGAATCTTGCCCGACGAGATCGGCGAACGACTTCGGGCGCCAGGTGCGATAGAGGGACACGCCGGGAAGGTTCGCGGCGCCCGTTTGGTACCGCCTGCCGGCGGGTATGTTATCCTTGACACAGGGGAGGCCTCAAAACTCGTCGTGGATTTCCATTCCGCCCTTCAAGAGAAGTTCGGATTCAAGCGCTTTTATCCGGGCCAGGAAGAAGTCGTGACTCGCGTTATGGCGGGGCACGATACGCTCGCCATTCTCGCGACGGGCGCCGGCAAAAGTCTCACCTATCAACTGCCGGCCCTGATGCTCGAAGGGACAACGGTCGTCGTCTCGCCGCTGATCGCTCTCATGAAAGATCAGCTCGACATGCTGCGCGAACGCGGCATCACCGACGTCGTTGCACTGAATTCCACCCTCTCCGAAGATCAGGAGCTGCGCGCGCGAGCGCGCATCGCTAGCGGCACGATCCGCATCGCCTATACCACGCCCGAAAAGCTGGAAGACCGCAGTTTTCTCGAGCTTTTACAGTCGATCAAAGTGCCGCTGTTCGTGGTCGATGAAGCCCACTGTATCTCGCAGTGGGGCCACGATTTCCGGCCCGCCTATCTCGCGCTCGGCGCGGTGATCCGGCGCCTGAACCGCCCGACCGTGCTCGCGCTCACCGCCACCGCGACGCCGGCGGTGCGCGAAGACATCCTGCATCAGCTCGGCATCGACGACGTCAAACCGATCGTCAAAGGGTTCGATCGCCCGAACCTGCAGTACGAAGCGCGCAAGGCCGACAAAGAAGCCGACAAGCTCAAGATCCTCTCCTCGCTCTTCACCGGCCGCGATGCGTTGGAAGGCACCGGCATCATCTACACCGCGACGATCAAGAACGCGCTCGAGGTGCAGCGCTTCCTCACCGACACGCTCGGCATTCCGGCTGCGGTCTATCACTCCAAACTGCACAAAGAAGATCGCACGCTCGTGCATGAATGCTTCATGAACGAGACGATTCGCGCCGTGGTCGCGACCAATGCCTTTGGCCTGGGCATCGACAAGTCGAACATCCGCTTCGTGGTGCACTACGATCTACCGGGTTCGCTGGAAGCCTACACCCAAGAAGCGGGTCGCGCTGGACGCGACGGCCTCCTCTCGCGCTGCATCCTCATCTACCGCATGAGCGATACGCGGGTGCAGAATTACTTCCTCACCGGCAAGTATCCGGACATCGAGGAAGTGCAGCGCGTCTTCGGCACGATCGAAGTCTTCGGCGATCAAGAGGGCGGCGTCTCGATGACCGACCTGCGCAAGATTCTGCAACTGCCGCTCACCAAGCTCAAAGTGATCCTCGCGCTGCTCAAGAAATCGGGCTTCATCGAAGCGAGCGGGAAATCGGCCTACGGCCTCACCGAAGCGGTGCGCAAGAACCGCGATTTGGTGCTGAGCTTGGCGAACTACGAGACCAAGAAATCGTACGATCAGTCCAAGCTCGCGATGATGCTGCAGTACGCCGAAGTGACCTCGTGCCGCCGGCGTTTTATCCTGAATTACTTCGGCGAGGACTTCGAGGTCACCAATTGCGGCACGTGCGATAATTGTCTGCGCACGGTCACGCGCGCGGCCGATCTGCCGGCGATCGGCGCGTCGACCGGCGGCTACAAGATTGCCGATGTGGTGGTGCACCCGAAGTTCGGCACCGGCACGGTCGAGCGCGCGGAAAAAGACCTGGTGACCGTGCTCTTCCCGAGCGTCGGCTATAAGACGCTTCTCGCAAAGGCAGTATCGAGGGCCGAAGCGGCGAAAATCGCCTAGCTTTGCATCGACGTACCCTGCTCATCGTTGCGCTCTGGAGCGGCGCCGTCGTGTGCGGCGCTGTTTCCGTAGGCGCACAAACCACGCCCACGCCGGCGATTACGCCCACGCCCTTCGCGCAGCCGATGCTCTCGCCCTCGCCGAACGCATCCGCATCGGCGACGCCCACACCGACCCCGACACCCACGCCCACGCCGCCGCCGATCACCGTTTCGCCCAACGTCGCCTACGTGGCGGTCGGCGCGTCGCAAACGCTGACGGTCAACGGTGCCGTCGCGCCGCTCACGGTCACGCCGGCGACGAGCAGCGCGTACACGATGAGCGTCGATCAAGATGCGCGCACGATCACGCTTACCGGCGCCACGCCCGGCGCGGGCGTCATCACGGTGACCGATTCGCGCGGCATCAGCACGCAAGTCGGCGTGCGCGTCGCGTATTACGCCGGCACGCTGCCGAGCGAAGTCGATCTGCGCGTCACCGGCGATCCGGCAGCGACGCGCGATTATCTGCAAACGCTGGTCGCGAACGCAATCATTCATGACACCACGACGCGGCCGGGCGCGCAGGTGGTCATCTCGCCGAGCGACGTTCCGCTCAGCGGAGATCTCGCGCAAGACGAGAGCGCCGGCGTCGACGTGCCGGTGCTGATCCAAGGCGTGAACTACTTCAGCGTCAACGGCACGGTGCACGCAAACATTCAAAACATCGCGGTGCCGCGCATTTCACCCGATATTCTGATGGTCAGCGACTTCCCCGAGAAGCTGACGCAAAACGGCATCCTGTTCGAAGCCGATCTGCGCTGGGAAGTGCCTTCTCGCTTTCTCTACTTCCATTACAATCCGCCGGGGCAACCCGACCGGCGCATCGTGCTGGTCGCGCAGAATCGCTCGCCTGAGCCGGCGACGCTGCAATTCATCAGCGGCATCGGTTCGAGCCGGTACGAGATGGAAGCCGGGCATCTCGCGACCAAAGATTTTCTCGCCGACGTCGTGCAGAATCAGGGGCGGTTGATTCAGATTCCGGGCGATGCGACGCAGGTCATCGCCGCGCAAGACATGCCGGCGAAATCGATCGTGACCAATCTGATGCAGCTGCGCATTTTGGAAGGCAGCAGCGTGCACCTCACGCTGGTCGCGCAGAACGCGAGCGACGATCCTTCGACCGCGCTGACGACCGGCCAACTGCTCACCAGCACGGTGAAGCACGCGCGCGGCATCTATACGATTCCGGAGTTTCATTTCTCGACGCAGTGGAACGTGAACGATCCATATCTCGAACTGCCGATCGGGCAGATTCCGCTGCCGAATACGCTTGCAGGTCAAGCGCTCTCCGGCGATTACGGCGTGCTCGAATCGTTTGTGGTGAACGTGCAGAACCCGCTGCCGACGCCGCAGAACATCGCGATCTACGAAAATCCGCGCGGCGGCTACGCAACCGGCACATATTTAATCGACGGCGTGCTTTTGCAGTCGCATCAAGTGCCGCCGTTCTCGCGCTACAAGCTGCGCCAGTACGTCGTGCCGGCGAAGGGGTTCGTGCGGGTGACGATCGTCACGATGCCGGAGGCCGGTTCGAGCTACCCGCTGCGGCTCGTCTTCGCGCCCGACGATGGATCGGTCGCACCGGGCGCGCCCGGTTCGCCGATTTATTAACCTCGGTAAAGATTCCAGGGATCGCGACCGCACCTCGTAAAGTTGGGCACCCACGGGGGTGTGGGCCCGATGAACGTGCGTTTGATCGCAGGCACGATTGGCATCGCAGCAGCGCTTGCCGCGTGCGGCGGCGGTGGCAATGGCGGAACCGTGCCGCCGCCTATCGGCACGCCGTCGGCAACCCCAGGTGTGACCAACGCGAGCGGCACGCTGGTGAACGACGCGAACGGCTCGCCGCTGGCAGGCGTCACGGTGAAGTTGATGCCGTGGGCGCCGTGCGGCCCAACACCCTCACCGGCAACGTCGATCACGCCCGAAAACGACGGCTGCCCGACGCCGCTGCCCTCGCCGCAAGTGACCACCGCGCCGAACGGCACATTCGCCCTGAACAACGTTCCGAACGGGCACTATCTGCTCGTGATCGGGGCCGATGCCGTTGCCTCGGTTCCACCGGGCTATACAACGCCTCCCGGGAGCTGCGGCGGACCATGCCCATCGCCATCGCCGGTGAGTTTCACGGTGCAAGCTACCGTGCACGATAATGTGACGCTCACGGGCGGCAATCAAACGCTGGCGGCGCCTACGCTGCCAACCGTGCCGTCCGGCTATACCGCGCCATCGTGGGAGACGAACGGCGATTATCGCCTCGCAACCCTGGACGCGACGACGGAAATGCCATGCTATATCGCATGGCAATATGAACGAACACAGAACGATTTGGCTGGATCGAGTATCGATGAGTGGCTACTCGAAAATGTGCGCGCGAATAATGCCTACGCGCAAGTGGCAACAGTGGGCGCAAGCACCTATCCGATCTCAACAGGCGCGATAAACAGTTCCGGGGGAACATCCTGTGCAGGCTACATCAATTCGACAACGCTCTCGCAAATGAACTACGCGGCCGATCCGCGGGCGATATGGTTCGCCGGGCAATACCTCCCGTTCGGCTACAATGGAAACGTCAGCGTCAGCGCGATGGGATTCGCGGAGCTCACGATCGACCCGCGCTCGTACACCGATCCGAACCATCCGACTTGGCCATAATCAGGAGCTCGCGCATGAGCTCGCGGAGACAAATGCCGTTCCGTCGCTTGATGTGGTCACCGAGATGCTTTGGCCCGGATTGATCTGCAGCCCGGTCGTATCGGTCCCTTCGCCCGTAGTAACATCGAATAGACCAACGCCATTCAAGCCGTTGCAAGGAAAAATGACTGACTGACCCGAGCTCTGGCAGCCTCCGCTCGTTCCTTCACAAGACACGCTGCATCCGCGGTCGCCTTCTTGATCGACGAAGCCTGTGCACGTCACTGTTGTAAACGACAATGCATTAACAACTGATAGGGAAACCTGTCCAGCATCGGGCTTTGGCGTTTGCGTCGATACTCCATCCGACAGGTCAACGATGCAGCTTCCCGCGGTGCGCCCGGTCGCCGAAAGCGAAGCCTGTTCGCCGCTCGCGCTCGGCGGATTCCAGGAGCCTAGTTGAACGCAAGCGCCCACGTTCGTCGTGGAGAAATTCCCAGTCTGTCCGCTTCCGATTGGTTCGTATGCAACGATCGCGCCGGTTGGTGACGCGCCGCCGTATGGTGCGCTTGCAGCGCCATTCAAAATGCATCCGTCGGTTGTCACGCTTACGCCGAGCGCGCCCGCGACGCTCGACGGCAAAGACGTATCAACGGCGCCGCTCGTTCCCGACGCAAATGCCTGCGCGTAACATGGCCCGGTATATACGCTGCTTTGCGCGCGAGCAATGCCGCCGCCGAACAGCGCGTTGATCGCCGGTGCAACCCGCGCAAGCGCGTAATCGCCGCCTTCATAGGCTAGCGCGCCGCTCGACGTCATCGCGACGGCGCCGCCGCCGGTCGCGACGACGAGCGAGGCCGGCCAAGTTGCGAAGGGCTGATCGGGTTTCTTTACCGTCGCACCGATCGCGATCTGTTCGCCGTATTGATCCTGCACGATCAGCGTGCAGCTGCCCGCGCCGACCGGTGTGATCGTCACGCTCGCATTGGCCGGCGTGTGCGACGGCGAGCTCGGAAACGAGCCCGACGCCGTAGTCGCGCTGACGACACCGAGGCACGGTCCGCCGGCCGAGAGCAGCAGCTGCTGCGAGTCGAACGTTTTCGTGAATCCGATTGTCTGCGCGCCGCCGCCCACCGTCATCGCCGGCACCGACGTCGTTGAAGCGGTAAGATCGCCCATCACTTGCACCGTTACGGTTCCCGATTGGCTGTAATCATCGGCGACGCTTACCGTGCACATGCCGCCGTTGTGCAACACCGGCGAGAGCGAGAACCACGCGGGCGGATCGTTCGGGTCGCCGATCGGCCACGTGTACGGCGCAAACTCCGGCGGCGAAGGCGCAGCGCCGCCTTGGCTTGCGGGACTTGGCTGCGCGTACGGCCACGGGCTCGCGAACGTCGCCGGCGCAGCACCCGTATCCGAGGCGATTGTCTGACACGGCGCGCCGTTTACCGTCGAGGCGTACCAATGGTAGTAGCCGTACTCGGCCGCTTTGAAGCGCAGCGGGCCCGCATCGCTGGTATCGTGCGCCAGCAGATACGTCGGCGAGATGTGCGGTGCGTTCGGGGTCGGCGTCGGATCGGTGCCACCGACCGTGTCGAGCGTCGTATTGCACGGCAGCGTGCGGGTCGCCGTGACGCCTTGCGCGCTCGTGAACGTGAGCACGATGCCGCCGCTCGGACATGGCGGCTGCTGCGCAATCACATTGAACGTCGGATTCTCGTGCGCATCGAGCGCCGGATAATTTGCCGTTCCGGTCGGATAGCCCGCGCTGTTCAAGAAGATCGCAAACGGCGGACTGCCGAAGTGCGCTTCGCTCACGCTTGCACCGCTGTTCACCGCCATCGTGTTGGTTGCGCTCACCGCATTCGCCGCATTCGGCCGGCCGGAATAGACGCGCAGCGTAAAGCCCGTCAGTCCGTTCGGCTGCGGCGCGAAGACGAGCGTCGCGCCGTTGCCGCTGCTGGCCGCCAGCGCCTTGGCGCCGGCGAGGTTCGAATCGAAATCGTCGACCGCGTTGCGAAGTGCGCCCGGGCGCATCGCGAGCATCCAGTAGCCGCCGGCTGCGAGCAGGATCAGTGTGATCGCCACCGCCACGACCAGTTCGGGCAAGGTGAATCCCGCTTCGCCTCGGCGCATGCTCGGGTCAGTACCCGCGCAGCGTATAATGCGACCACGATGGATCGACGTTGACTACGTCGTGGATTCTCCCATGCTCACCCAAAACTTACGCAATGATTCGCAGCCGCGTTCGAACGACTCTTTGATCGCCGCCGCATCCGGCTCGGCAGCCGCCTTCGCGGCCCCGGCCTTACACGCGGCGTTGAGTGCAAACGACGCGTCGTAGAGCGCTTCGACCTGGTAGTCTTTGAGCGCCGCCGAAACTTCCCAGCCCAACAGGTGCGCGTTCAACTGATCGATCGCCTCGCGAAAGCCGGCGTAGTCGGTGACGCCGCGCTGGCGTCCGGCACGCGCGTACACGGTGACCGCTTTGACGATGGCGGCGATTTGCGTGCGAATCGCGCGATCGACGCGATCGAACTCCATCTGTTTGAGTTCTTTGGCAAGCGCGATCTGCACGACGGAATCCTCGGCCTCGTCGGCAACGTGATCAAGCGACTCGGACATGGCTGACCGGATGCACGGCAGTTTGCAAAGCTTCGACGATCGGGCGCGTGATCTCGTCGGCGTGCGCGATCATCATCCCCAGCACGGCTTGCGGCGACGGTGCGCGGCCGTCCTCGTCGAGCGTGATGCGCTCGTCGAACTCGCGCGCCACGCAGGTCACCAGCGACATCGCGCGCGGATTCCCTCCGCCCTCGATCGCGTAGGCCTGATAGTCACGCACGTACGGCGCGAGATGCCGTAGTTCGGGGATCCGCTCGAGCGCGGCGGGGTCGACCTCGCTCAGAGCCCCCACGCGGCGGGCAAAGGCCGGATCGGGTCCGCACGGCAGGGCACCGGCAATGCGGGCGCACCATTCTCCGGCGTGCCTCGCCCGGGCGATCGCCTGGGTATTGCTCAGGGCGACGACCAGCACGGCGTCGATCACGGCCTCAACCTGGGCCTCGCGCACCCAGGCGGTCTCGAGAACCGCCGTCGGCAATGACTTGAGTTTGCGATCGGCCTCCAGACGAGTAAGCTCGTGGAGGGTCAGTTCTTCGTCCATGGGACGAGCGTAGGCCAAGGGCCCTACGCACCGCCATGCGGAGATTTAAGTAGCCCGTTTCGGATTTTTATGGCAGGATCAGGAGTAATCGGCAAAAAGTGCTGAAACATTACCCGGGTGCGGGTAGTTCGACTTCTCCCCTCTTCCGGAAGGAGCCCTGATGCTGTCGATTTTCCTGGCCCTTTTGATTCATTTCCTAGGGGGCACCGCTGGAGCCGCCACGCATGCCGCCGTCCAAGCGCCGGCCACCCCCGTGACGGGCCACATGCACTCCTTTGACTCCGCGGGAGGACCGCCGGACTAACCAGTCTTTTTGGCCCAAACTTGGCAGATGCCAGAGGGGTGGCGCTGCCAAGCCGTAAAATCGACCCTGATGGGTTCGAGGGCTGAGGTCACGCGGGCGTGGGATCTCTTTCACCTCGGCGCTTTCGCCGAGGTGGATTCTTTGCTGGCGCCGTTCCCCGATGACCCCGACGCAATACATGTTCGTCTTTGGGTCGCGCTGCGTCGCGGTGATCAGGAAGCGAAGCGAAATCTCGGCGCGTGGCTTGCGCAGCATGGCAATGAAAAGCTTGCGGCCGTCGGTCGCGCACATGAAAACGCGGCGCTCGCGGCCTTGGACCTTCCGCGTAAAGAGTGGTTTCCCTCGACTTCAAAGTGGGCATTAGCGGAGGTCGCATACGCGCGCGCGCTCATTGCTTTTATTGACGACGCGCCCGACACGGTTCGTGAGGAACTATCGAAGGCGCTGCCACAGACACCAGAGCAACGAATCCGTTACGCGATGACCCGAGCATGGATCGATGGCCTTCGTGAGCAGTTCGAAAGGCAAGCGCTGTACCAGCTTCACGCGCTTTCTTTAGCCCTCAAAGAGAATGTCGACCGAGGGCTGCTAGCCCGCATCGCTGAGTCCCTCGCGCCCCTCGTCCGCGAGGTGGAGCTTGGCGAATTGGGCCTACGCGGAGAAGTACTTCTCGGAGAGATTGAGTGGCCCGACGAGGCGAGCACTTACCGCTTTTACACGCAGCGCGCACTTGCATGGCGGAAGGCTACTCGCGGCGATTGGATTCCCGCTATGCAACTCTTGGACGCCACTTTTGCGCTCGCGCCAGACGAGATGCGGCGGGGTCTGATTTTTGCGGATCGCGCGCGGATAAGTGCCGCGATCGGGGAGCCGGTGTCCGCTGCGTCGTCGTGCACGAACGCATTCGACAGCTTTTCGGAGGTCGATTGGGCTCGGGCACGCGGCGAAGAGGCGACAGGCGTCTTTGGCGCCATGGATGTCCTCGGCGCCGATCGCGAACGCGCTCTCGTGTTATTCGAGCACGCTGCAAGTAACAGCGTTTCGCGGATGGCAGCTATGGGTCATGGTCGGCGTCCTGAGGCGTTCAAGCTGTTTGCACTCTCGCATCTGACCGAGGGCGAAGAAGCGTTGCGGCATGCGCAGGCCGCCTACAAGATATTCAAAGAAATGAAATACATCCACCGGGCGACGAGCTGCGCGTTGCGCGCGGTCGAGCTCGGCGGCGGTGCGCGCTGGCGCGAACGGGTGGAGCGTTTGACCGCCGTGTATCCGCGTTCGCTGGCGGCGCGTCAGTACGAGCGGCTTACCGCGCCGATTTCGCGCATCCGCGGACGCATGCGCGAAGTCGCCGACCTGCTCGTCTCCAGCAGCAAGACCGCGCGCGAGATCGGCGAGACGCTCGGGATGGCCGAGGGCACGGTTCGCGTCCACATCAAGCACATCAACAAGATCCTGAATATCGGGAACCGCTCGGAACTCGTCCGCCTCTTCCTCGAGTCGAACAGCGCCGCCTAACGCGAGGCGAAGGCCAACTCGTACGCCGCGCGCATGTCGCGCGCGCTCTTGCTCCACGTAAAGCGCGCGATCGCCCCTTCGCGTCCGGCTGCCGCGCGCGCATCATCCTCACCGCGCAGCGCCGCGCCCAGCGCCTCCACCCATCCCTGAATGCTCCCGACCGGCACCACCTGCGCGTCGGCGCCCACGATCTCGGGCAGCGATGCCTGATCCGACACGACCGCCGGAATGCCGGCGCACAGTGCCTGCGCCGCCGCATAGCCGAAGCCTTCGTACGTCGAGGGAACCGCCACCACCGCGGCACGGGCGCACAGTTCCAGCAATTCCTCGCGCGGGATGTAACCGCGAAATTCCACCCGCTCGCGCACGCCGAGCACGCGCGCGATGCCTTCGCATTCGTCCTGGTACGGCGTATACGGCCCCACCGACACCAGACGCGCCTTCGGCAGAAACGCTAGCGCCTCGATCAGCACCTCGAGATTCTTGCGCCGCTCAACCGTGCCGATCGCGAGAATCGTCACGCCGTCGCCGCCGCGCCGCTCCAGCTCGCAGTAATCGCGTGCGACGCCGGGGTAGACGACGCGAACCAGATTTGGATCGAGTTGCCGCGCCGCTTCCAGCAGTTCGTCGCGCGAGAAGGCCGAGTCGACCGCGATCGCGCTGGCGTGCCGGTAGCGATCCATCGAAAACCGGCCAAAATAGTAGCGCGCGTACGGACGCGCGTGCGCCTGCACGCGCAGCCAAGCCACGTCGTGCACGGTCACGACGTACGGAATCGCAAGGCCCAGCGGAACCGTTCCGGAAGCGCAGTGCATGACGTCGGCCTGAACCTGACGCACGCGCTGCGGCAGCACGATCTGATCCCACACCACGCGCCGGTCGAAGCGCCACGGATCGAGTTTGGGATCGGAGAGTTCGACCACGTCCAGCCCGCCGGCGCGCAGCGCATCGACCAAGCCGCGCACATACTCGCCGATGCCGGTGGCCGTACCGACGGCCAACTGCGCATCGATCGCTACTTTCACCGCACCGCGCGCTCCAGCGCGGCAATCTCCTGCGCGTGCGGATCGACCGTCAGCGCGCGCGCCAAATCGGCCTGCGCTTGCGCGCGATTCCCTTCGCGGATCGCCAGCAATCCCAAACCGGCGTAGCAATTGCCGCAGCGCGGATCGATCACGATGCCGCGCCGGAAGAGGCGGCGTGCGGTAGCGTCGTCATGTCCATCGTAGGCACTGTTAGCCGCCAACAAAACATATCCCACGTTCAGCGGTGCGAGCGCGAGCGCGCGCTCGTTCAGCGCGAAGGCCGCGGCGTAGTGATGCCGCCACCCCTCGATCCCTCCGCTGATCGCATATGACTGCGCCACCGCATCGGGATGGGTTCCGAGCGCAATCAGGCGCTCGCGAAACGCGCTTTCCAATTTCAGCGCAGCCGGCTGGTCGGTCTGCGCCAGCGCCATGATCTCGCGCTGCATCGCCTCAACGTCCGCGGCGGCAAAATAATACTGCCGTGCCAGCGCGTCCTGACCTTGCGCCTGCGCGATCTGCGCCAGCAATTCGTCGCGGCGCGGCCCAGGCGGCATCCGCAGCGCATAGCGCTGCGCCGCCGCCGCGTCGCCCTGCTCGAGCGCGTTCATTCCGAGCGCGTCCTCCACGAAGCCTTGCGGCGCGATCGCGTCGAGCGCGCGATAGACGCGCACTCCGAAGCCGACCGGAATGTGCGCAACCGGCGCATGCGGCGCCGCGCGCGCATAGAGCGCATCCGAGGCGAATTGAATCAGCGCGAGAGCGATCGCGACGCACAGAACGACGGCGCCGACGATCGCGCGCGGCAGCAGCGGCACTAGAACTTGATCGTGAAGTTGAGGTTCGTGTTGGTTTGCGTCAGCGCATTCGCCGGAACGATGTTGTCCTGATAGCGATACTGGCGCGTCGAGAGCGAGATCGCGCTCGAGCTGCGCGGCAGATTGAACGTGAGCTGCGCGCCGTAGATCGTGTTGTTCGCATCGAGATTCGAAATACCCGGAGCGCCGTACGCGCCGAGCAAATGCTGTTGATCGTACTGCAGATTCGCGGTTAGCGAGCGCGTCACCGGAACGGTGAGGCCGGTCGAAAGCGTGTGCGTGCTCACGTCCGCATACGCCGGCACGAAGACCGGAAGATTGCTGCCGGTCAGGCCGAGCAACGGCGAAGTTCCGCTCGTGCTCGTCGCCGAAAATTCCGGTGCGCTCAGCGTGGAGTGGGTGAGGGCGCTCGAGAGATCGACGCCCAGATCGCGCTTACCGGCGCGCACGTCGAGCGTCGCTCCGGCGCCGAGCGTCGTCGTTCCGGCTTCGGCGTGCGGCGCAAACTGCACGTGTCCAACGCGCAGCGGAATCTGCAAGCCCTCAGACAGTGTGCTCGGGGTCGCCGCACCGAAGCTGGCCGCCGTGAACGCCTGCGTCGCGTCCACGTGCAGGCCCGAGAGATCGAAGCGGTGTGTGGCCGGCGCGTCGGTCGGCACCGGGGCAACGTCTTGATAGTACGCAACCGCCGGAACGCGCAACTGGGTGCTGATCGCGGGGATCGATGCAGTTTGCACGGGCGCCGCGAAGGCGGCATCGGCGATGCCGATCGCCGGCGTCGGCAGTTGCACCGCGGCAGCGGGCGGCGCGGCCGGCACGATGTCTTCAACGCGGAAGGCCAACTCGCGCAGCGGCGTTTCCGCGAGCGTATCGCCGTCGACCGCATCGTATGATGCGAGGCGATCGGTCGATTCGCCGAAACAGCGTGCGAAGAGTTGCGCCGAGAGATCGACGGGCTGCGGGTCGAAGCCGTTCAACGACGCGGAGGCAACGCCCGGCCAGAGTACCGCGATGAGTACCCCGATCTGCAGCGTGCAGAGCCAGCGGCGCATGATCCCTCCGTCAGCTGCGGCGTCCACCCATTTGCCGCAGGCGACTATTAATATCGTCTGAAAAGGGCGGACGTTTCAGTTATACCCGAAACCCGGGGTTGCCTCCGTCAGCTAAGAAGCGGCGAGCGATGAGCACCGCCGCGTAGTCGTCGATCGGCCGCGGGGGCAGCTGCATCCCCAGCGGTATCAGCCGCCGCCAGCCCCGTGGTGGATGGTCCGCGAAGTATAACGAGCGCGCCCGCAGCGTCGTTTCCCGTTCGTCGACGGAAATCACCGGAACCCCGAGCCCGGCCAAATCCCCCATCAGCGCGTGCGCGTTCGTGCCGGTTCCCACCGCGACCGCAGTGAATTCCCAGCGTTTTATCAGGTCGCGGGCGCGCTGCGCGAACCCCTCGATCGCCTCGATGCCCAGATCGACGGTCTGCCCGTCGGCGTCCACGACGGCGAAACCGATCTTGCGCGTGCCGGGATCGACGCCGAGAACCTTCACTTGGCCGACGTCAGCGTGACGACGATGGGAATCCCGCCCACGTGCGGGTAGATGTCCTCGGCGGCGAACGCGGTCATCACGTAGTTACCGCTTCCGCTCGCGAGCTCTTTGGCCATCACGTCGAGCGAGGGATAGCCCTGCACGACCTGCACGTTGTCGGAAAGGAACGGCGGCAGCTTCAACTGCGTGCGCGCGACGCTCGCCACAGCCTGCTCGAGTTCGTTGATCGCGAGTTGGGGATCGGCGTGCGCGTTGCCCGGAATCACCAGCGACTGGATGACGCCGCCCTTTTTCACCCGCAGCGAATCGGGAATCAGGTTCAACTCGAAGTGGATCGTGTCATTGCGATACAGATTCTGCGGCGCGGTCACGAACATCAGCAGATCGCCTGCGAGCGACGCGGTGGTCACGCGCGGCGCGCCGAATTCTTGCGTCAGCGTCTTGTCGATGCCCGGCGGCGGGACGTAGCGGCGCAAGCCGCGCGTCGCCCAGTTTTGGTTGATCCACGCGACCGCGCCGGTATAGAACGCCTTGATCTGCGCCAGGCGTTGATCGATCGGCTCGCCCTGCTTGATCTTGGTGAAGAACGGAACCATCAGCGCGTTCACCGGCACCACCAGTTCGCCGGTGTTGACCTTGGCTTCGAGGTCGCGCTGCTGCGCCTGCAGCTGCGCGATCTGCGTGCTGATCTGATTCATCCGGAAGAACGCCGTGCGCACTTCGCGCGAAGCCAAAAGCGCAACGATCGTCACGACCAGCGCGATCAGCATGCCGGTTCCGATCGCCACGATCGTCGACGTGTAGCGCGGACGAATGCCGAAGAGCGTGAGCCGGCGCCGCCCGACCTGATGCCCGACGCGATCCCCGACGTAGGCAATTGCGCCCGCGACCGCCATGATCAGCAGCACGGTTCCGGTGCCGCGGGTGAAATCGACCCAGGTCATACCGACACGGCCGCACGGCGCAAGCGCAGCACGCCGATCACGGTGAAGATGATGTTCGGCATCCACGCCCACAGCCACGCAAGCGAGACGTTCGCTTCCGAGACGAACGAGAATACCGTGAGTACGATGTAGTACACGAACGCGATCAAGAGCGCCAGGCCGAAGCCGACGCTGGTGCCGCCGCCGCTGCGCGCGGCGCGCACGCCGTAGGGGATCGCGATCAGCACGAACACGAAGCACGCGAAAGGCTGCGCGAGCTTTTCTTGATAGGTCGTCACATACTTGCGCAACTCGACCGGCGTCAGCTGACCGGAGTGCACGATGTCGGCGATCTCCGCACGGCTCATGTTCTCAGGATCGTCCTGGCTCAAGCGTTTGACGATGTCCGTTGGCTTCTCGCCCAGTTCGACCTGCTGCTGCGCGACGCGCGGCTCGGAGATCAGCGTCCCGTCGGGATTGAAGCGATACAGGCTCGCATTTTCGAGCTGCCATTTGTCGGCCGTAAAGTCGGCACGATCGGCAAAGACGATCTGCGTCGGAACGTTGTTGCGGTCGTATTGAATCAACGTGACGCCCAAGAGCGCCTGCGAATGTTTCTCGTAGGACGTGGCAATCGTAATCTGCTTGCCGCCGCCCGGTAAGGGCGCTTGTACGGTGAGGTCGCGATTAAACGGACTTGCCCCGCTGATCACCGCGTCTTCGATCTGCGAGACCTGGTCGGCGGCGTACGGCGTCACGATCTCTTGCACCCAAAACGTCACGAACGACATCACCACGCCCGCCGCGAGCAGCGGAATCGTGACGCGCGTGAAGCTGATGCCGCCCGCCTTGATCGGCGTCAGCTCGCTGTCGCCCGAGAGGCGCTGAATCGCGAGCAGCGTTCCGAGCAACAGCGCCATCGGAAACACCAGTCCCATGTAGGCGGGCAGGCTCCAGACGAAGATCTCGATCGCCGGCCAGAGCGGCACGTGATCGTTCGAAACCAGGCGCCCGATCGCGAGCAACTGCGTCGCCGCGAAGATCAGCGTGAACGCCGAGAGCCCGAAGACGAACGGTCCGCCGAGTTCCGTGAGCATGTAGCGATCGAGAATCGAGAGCCGCAACACTACAGCCGGAAACCCTCGCCCAAGTAGAAGGTGCGCGCGATCGGCGACTCGAGCACTTCGTGCGCGGTTCCCGAGACTTCGATGCGGCCGTTGTTCATGATGTACGCGCGGTCCACGATCGCCAACGTCTCGCGCACCTGGTGATCGGTGATCAAAATTCCGATGCCGCGGTCGCGCAGCTGGCGGATCATCGCTTGAATGTCGGCCACCGCGATCGGATCGATGCCGGTGAACGGTTCGTCGAGCAAGAGAAACGCGGGCTCCATCGCGATCGCGCGCGCGATCTCGACGCGCCGCCGTTCGCCGCCCGAAAGCGAGTCCCCGCGAGCGTGGGTGAGCTTGCGCAGGCCGAATTCTTCGAGCAGGATCGGCAGGCGGCGGTTTTGGTCGGCGCGCGAGACGCCGTTCTGTTCCCAGATCAACCGGATGTTGTCGGCGACCGAGAGCTTGCGGAAGATCGAATTCTCCTGGGCGAGGTAGCCGATACCGTTGCGCGCGCGTTGATACATCGGTTCGCTCGAGAGCTCGAGCTCGCTCCCGTCCCGTTCGAGCACCACGCTGCCGCCGTCGGGTTTGACCAACCCCACCACCATGTAGAACGTCGTCGTCTTACCCGCGCCGTTGGGCCCGAGCAACCCGACCACTTCGCTTTGATGCACCTCGGCGCTCACGCCGCTCACGACCGTGCGCTCACCGTACGTCTTCACCAGCCCGCGAAGTTTGATTCGACTGCCGTTTTCGTTCATTGCATTACTGTGTGAGTCAGCGAAATATTCGATTCGAAGCGATTCCCGGTCGCATGGAATCCGCCCGGGCCGGTAATCGCGACGTGTCCCGAGCCGTAGATCATCTCCGTGCGGTGGTCGTAGCGCAGGGTATCGCACGCCAGCGTCGAGCCGGCGTTATTGTGGGCGTGCACGCCCCCGACCAGTTCGATCGTATTCGACACCTGGTCGAGAATCGCTTGCGGCGCGTCGGCGATCAGCATCGAGCCGTCCTTTCCGTGAAAGGTGATGTGGACGTGCTTGAAGTCGGCACGCGTATTGCCCTCGGACCCGATGGTCACGTACGAAGTCGCCAGCAGATCGTATTGTACCCGGTCGCTCTTAGCCGTTTGCTCGACGATGCGCACCGGCTGCTTCGCGGTGCCGTGGCCGCTGATCTTGAGCGAGAGCGCGCTCGATGTTGGGTTCGGGCTGGGAGTGGGCGTCGCGTTGTTTTGCACGCTCGGATTGCATCCGGCGAGCAGCGCGAGCGCGAGAGCCGCAACGATGCGCCGCGTCATGCGCCGGCCGTGCCGCTGCGCGCGCTCGCGAGTGCGAGCGCGAGCATGGGAAGCAGCAGGCCGAAGATCACGACGCTCACGGTGTCGATCAGCCCTTGCACGAGCGCACCGGCAACTCCCGCCGCAATCGCGGTGGTGAGCAGCTCGGCGTGCGCCGGCGCAGCGCGTAAACGCCGGAACCATTCGCGCGCAAAGCTCCACATCACCCAGCCAAAGGCCAGGAATCCCACGATCCCCAGCTCTGCGAGAAAAGTCAGATACATGCTGTGCGCGTGAAACGCGGTTACGTCGCCGTCGGGCAAACGCACCAGCGGATAGATCTTCGAGAAGCCGAACGGGCCGACGCCGGTGAGCGGAAACCGCTCGATCACGCCGATCGCCGCCTGCCAAATCGAAAGCCGCGTGTAATTTTCGCTCGGATTGTGATGCTCGTTGAAGAGCATCAGCACGATCGCGAGCGTCGCCGCCAGAATCGCCGCGCCCTGGACGAACCGCGCTCGTCCGGTGCGCGAACGCATCACGATCAGAAATGCGATTCCGGCCGCCAACCCTACCCAACCCGTGCGCGAGAACGTCAAGATCATCGCGAGCAAACCGGCGCCGCATGCAATCCACCCCAGCACGCGCAGCGCCGCGCCCTGCGCGATTCGCGCCAGCGCATAAGCGATCGGCAGAAAGAAGATCAAATAGCCTGCCAGCTCTCCCGGAAGCACGAAGGTTCCCACCGCGCGGCCGTTGGCGATCGTGTACTGCGCGGCGGGCACGCGCAGCACCACCATCGCGATCGCGGCCAGCGCCGCCGCCGTACCGGAGAGCAGATACGACCACCAGATCGCGCGCGCGACCGCCGGCCGTTCGTAAAAACGATCGATGTGCGCGTGCCAGATCATCGAGAGCGCCAAGATCGCAACGAAGACGCTGCCGTCGCGCTGATTCAAACCGAGCACCAGCGCGAGCACGCACGTCCCCAACCAGACGAGCAGTGGATAGAACAGCGCGGGTTTTCGCCGCGGCGGGCTCGCGAGCGCGAACGAGGCCACGACCGCCAGAGCGAGCATCGCCCCGAGCAGCACCAGCGCCAGCGGCACCGGCACGATCGAGATGCCGGGAAACGCGACGTTGGTGAGGGTGATGAAGCTCGGAAAGAACGGAATGCACGCAAAGGCAATCGCGTTCGCGCTCGCTTGCAGCCGATCGAAAGCGCTCACGTTAGCTCCACGATCGTTCGCGCGATCGCCTGCGCGCCGCCCGCGGGACCCATGCGCTCGCGCCCGAGCGCACCCATGCGCGCGCGCCGCGGCGCGTCGTCGAGCAATGCCGCAACGCCGGCGGCAGCGCGCACCGGATCGCCGGGCAACACCAACAACGCATCGCCAAGCAAACCATGCTGGCGCATGCGGTACCACGCCGTTTTCCGATCGCGGTCGCGTTCGAACGCGATCACCGGCACGCCCGCCGCGGCCGCTGCTTCGTTGGCGGTGCCGGCCTGCCCGATCACCAGTGCCGCGCGCGCGAGCAACGGTCCGATCTCGCCGCGCCACGCGCGTGCGAGCGCGCGTCCGCGATCGCGCAGTACGAACGGCATGCGCACGTCGGCGGAGTCTTCGACTTCCCATCCGTCCTGCGCGAGGTGCCGCGCGAATCGCGCGGCATCGAGCAGCGGCGCGATCGAGAGCACGGCGCCCAGGCCCGGACGATCGGCGGCGACGCGCCGCACGACGTCGAGCAAGAATTGCGCGTCGCGGTACGCGCTCTGGCGGCTGCCGGGAAAGACGGCCAGCAGCGGATCGAAGCCCTCCGTCACCGCATCCGCGCGGGGATCGTCGCGTTCGCCGAAGAGATCGACGATCACGTTGCCGGGTGCGCGCGCATCGACGCCCTGCGCGCGCAAACGTTCCGCGGTGGGCTCGTCGCGCACGAAGACGACGTCCGCACGGCGCAGCACGCGCCGTTCGAACGCTCCGTACGGCGCAACGCGCACGCTTTTCGCCGTTCCCACGTAGACCGCCGGCACCCGCGTCGCGAGCGTCATCAGCAGCGCGAAGGCATCTCCGATCGCCACCGCGAGGGCGTAGCGTCCGCGCACGCGTACCAAAAATTTCCGCTGCGCGAGCGTGAGCGCAAGCAGCCCGCCGCGCAGATCGCGCAGAATGTTCGACAGGTTCCCCATCGCGATGAGCCCGCCGCTGGGCATCGCCTGCCGCGGGCCCACTTCGTTCATGAAGTACGCGCGGCTCTCTCCCACCAGCGGCAGGTGATCGATCTCGATCTCCGGCGCGAGCGAACGCACGTCGCGCGCGATCCGGTCGGCGATCGCGATCTCGCCGTGCCCGTTGGTCACGAACAGAATGCGCGCCATTAGGGGGCGCCGAGCAGCGGCACGAGCGCGAAATCGGCGATCGCGAAGCGCCGGCGCGCCTGATCGTACGCGAGTTCGGTGCGCGAGACGAATTGGCCGTACGGCCCCGCGTGCACGATCGGCACGCCGTTCACCACCTCCGGTGCGAAGAGCGTGTCGTGGCTATGCCCGCCCAGAATCAGATCGATCCGCGGCACGCGCCGCGCCAGCTCGCGGTCGAGGCGCAACCCCACGTGCGAGAGCACGAGCAAGAGCTCGCCGTCGGGAACGCGCTCGGCAATCGGCGCAACCGCGTCCCACGGATCGAGAAAGCGCCAGCCGAAAACGCGCTGCCACGGACTCCCCTGCGGATACTGCATGATGAGCAAGCCCGCGATGTGGACGGTGACGTCGTTGACCCGCATAACCATCGAGCGCGCGAACGGCAGCTGCCGCTCCTTGGCATCGAGCAGGTTGCTGCACACCAGCGGATGACGCATCGAGTCCGCGCGCGCGCGCAGCAGCGCAAAGAGGTAGTGGAACTCGCGATTGCCGATCGCTTGCGCGTCGTAACCGGCCTCGTCGATCTCTTCGATGATCGGTTCGCGCCGGTGGTACACGGTCTGGCTGCCGCGCAGCGAATCGCCGCAATCGAAGAGCAAGCCCGGCCGTTCGTCGCGCAAGGCGCGCAGGCGCGGTGCGAAGCCGCGATGATCGTGCAGATCCGAGGTGTGGTAGAGCCGGATCATCGCGCACCGGCTTTTGCCAGCGCGATCGCGAACTTGCCGCAATCGTCGAGTGCGCTGCGCGGGCCGAGCCGTTCGCGTACCTGCGCGAACTGCGCGTACTGCGCGCCGGGGTCGCGCAGCAGCGCTTCCATCGTGTCGGCGAGACGCTGCGGCGTCGCATCGTCCTGAAGCAGCTCCGGAACGAGCTCGCGCTCGAGCACGAGATTGGGCAGCGTGATAAAGCGGCCCGCGTAGATGCTGCGCGCGTGTTTGACCAGCACGCGATCGATGACGTAGAGCGCGATCGACGGCACGCCGATCAGCACGGTTTCCAGCACCGCGGTTCCCGACGCGACGAACGCCGCGTCCGCATCGGCGACCGCGCCGGCTACGCCGCGGGTGACCGTCACGTTGCGCAGCCGCGCGCGCTCGATCGCGCGCCGCAGGGCGCGCTCGCCCGGCGCGTCGGCCGCACCGAAGACCGCGTGCAGATTCGGGCGCGCCGTGCGCAGAATTTTGAGCGCGCCGAGCAGCGCGGGCACGTGATGGCGCAGCTCGCCGGCGCGGCTGCCCGGCAGGAGCGCGATCGTGCCGCCGTCGCGTGGCGGGGCCGGACGCGGCGGGCGCGGTTCGTACTGCGAGGTGAGCGGATGACCGAAGAACATGATCGGCATCCGGTGCGATTTGTAGAATTCATACTGATGCGCGAAGGCCGTCACCGGCACCGTCATCGTGCTCACCGCGGTCGCGACGCTGACCTTGTCCAGCCAGGTTGCGGGAGGAAAGAGGTACATGATCGGGCCGCCGTACCGCAGCCGGGTGCGCAGCGTCTTGGCCAGGCGCATGTTGAACGCGCCGAAATCGACCAGCACGATCAGATCGGGTTTCACCGCGGCCAGGTGCCGCGCCGTGCGCCACATCGTGAGCAAGAGTTTGGGAATGCGGGGAACCGCCGCCAGCGGCCCCATGCTCGCCCAGCCGGTGTGATCGCGCCAAAGCGTAAATCCGTCGGCGCGCATCCGCTCGCCACCGATGCCTTCGAAGCGCGCCTGCGGATCGTGGGCGCGAATCGCCCGCGCCAGCAGCACGGCGTTTAGTTCGCCCGAGGCTTCACCGGTTGAAAAAAAGTACCGCACCTCGTCATCCCGAGCGTCGCAAACGCAGCGAGCGAAGTCGAGGGATCGGCGTTGCGGCGGTCCTTCGACTCCGCTCGCTGCGCTCACTACGCTCGGGATGACGAATCACTATGCTCATCATTGCACGTCAGTTATTTCAAAATGCCGCGTTGCGAGGGGCCTTCGAGAAACGCGACCAACTCGCGACCCGGCTCGCTCGAGGCTTCGGCCTTCATCGACTCGACGGCCTGCGAAACGTTGAGTTTGGGGTTGTAGAGGATCTTGTAGAACTTCTTGATCTCGTTGCGCTCTTCGACGGTGAAGCCGGCGCGCCGCAGTCCGACCGAGTTGAGTCCGTACGGCTCGGCCGGATTTCCTTCGATCAGAAAGAACGGCGGCACGTCTTTGGTGATCTTGCTCGCCCCGCCCACCATCGCGTAGCGTCCGATGCGCGTAAACTGGTGCACGCCCGCTTGACCGCCGATCGTCACGAAATCGCCCACCTCCACGTGGCCCGCGAGTTGCGCGAGGTTGGACATGGTGACGCCGTTGCCCAGGATGCAATTGTGCGCGATGTGCGTGTAGGCGAGCAGCAAGCAATCGTCGCCGACGGCCGTTACCTGATCTTCACCGGTTGCGCGCTGAATCGAACAATATTCGCGCAGCACCGTCCGGTTGCCGATCTTGGTGAAGGAGCGCTCGCCGGTGTACTTGCGGTCTTGCGAGGATGCACCGATCGTTGCGAACGGATAGATCTCACAATCTTCGCCGATCTCCGTCCAACCGTTGACCACGACGTGCGCCTGCAGCACCGTGCCCTTGCCGATCGAGACGTTCTCGCCGACCACGCAGTACGGGCCGATCTCGATGCCGCGCACCACTTTCGCGTTCGGATGAACGATCGCCGTTGGATGAATCATGGATGGAGTACCGCCGCGTCGAGGCTGAAGCCGCGCGGATCCGGCGCGATCGAGAACGTCAGCTCGGCGGCGCACGCGAGCTGATCGTCGACCTTGGCTTCGGCGTGAACCCAAAAAATGTTCCGCTTGTGATTTTTGAGGACGACCTCCATCATCAAGCGATCGCCGGGTATGACCGGGCGGCGGAATTTCGCGCCGTCGATGCCGGCGAGAAACGGAACCTTGCGCGCGAATTCGCCCGGTTCCAGCACGACCGTTCCGCCCAATTGCGCCAAGGCTTCGACCATGTACACGCCGGGAAAGAGCGGGTTCCCGGGAAAGTGCCCGGTGAAGACCGGCTCATTGAACGTGATGTTCTTATATCCGACGACCCGCTTTCCGGGTGTGTACTCGGTCACCCGGTCCACCAGCAACATCGGATAGCGATGCGGCAAAATCTCCATGATCTGCCGGATGTCGATTTCAGCCACGGTTCCTCAATTCGCGTATCACGCGCGCATGCATAGCATGCCCGCTCTTGATCGCAATTACCTCGCACTGCGGCCAAGCACCCAGCAGCGCGAAGTCGCCGATCAGATCGAGCACCTTGTGGCGCACGACTTCGTCGGGCCATTGCAGCGGCTGCATCGGACCCTCGTCGTCGTAGACCAATGCGTTCTCCAAACTCCCTCCGCGCGCCAGGCCTTGGGCGCGCATCGCCTCGACGTCGCGCAGAAACGCGAACGTCCGCGCGGCCGCGATCTCGTTGCGGTAGACGGCCGGCGTCACCGTCACGTCGACGTAGTGCGTGCCGATCGGCGGCGGATAGTCGCCGACGAAACGCACGCGAAACGCGGACGACGGTAAAATGATCACCGCTTTGTCGTCCTCGCGAAACTCGAACACCTCGTGCGGTGCGAAGAGGGGGCGCGGCACGTCCGACTCGCGCAGGCCGATGCGTTCGAGCGCTTCGACGTACGGCAGCGCGCTGCCGTCGAGGATCGGCACCTCGGGACCGTCGAGGACGATCTCGGCGTCGCTCACGCCCTGTGCGAGCAGGGCCGAGAGCACGTGCTCGGTGGTCGAGATCGTCGTTCCGTTGCGGCCGATGACGGTTGCGAGGGGCGATTCCGATGCGTAGTCGACGAGCGCCGGAATGCGCACGGCGCCGGCGGCGAACGCGATGCCCGCGCCGGGCGCCGCCGGGTGAATCTCCATCGACGCGGCGGCGCCGGTGTGCAGGCCGACGCCTTCGAAGCGCAGCGGCGCGGTCAGCGTCGCCGCGTTAGTCACCTTTCTTCTCCAGCGCCTCGATCCGCGCGATCAACTTCGGAAGCTTGCGCAGATTGACTTCGGTGCGCAGCGTTTCGCGATGATCGCGCGCGGGATTGCCCGAGATCATCGCGCCCTCGGGCACGTCGCCCCACACGCCCGACTGCCCGGCGACGGTCGAACCCGAACCGATGTGCATGTGCCCGCGCGTGCCGACCTGACCGGCGATCTTCACGAAATCACCGACCGTGGTCGAACCGGCAAAGCCGGTTTGCGCCGCGATCGCGCAATGCTTGCCGATGCGGCAGTTGTGGCCGATCTGCACCAGGTTGTCGATCTTCGTACCCAGACCGATCAGCGTGCTGCCGGTCTGCGCGCGGTCGATGCAGGTGTTGGCGCCGATCTCGACTTCGTCTTCGAGCACCACGTTGCCGATCTGCGGAATGCGTTCGAGCCGGCCCTCGATGAAGGCCCAGCCGAAACCCTCGCTGCCGATCACGCAACCCGAGTGCAGCACGACGCGCGAACCGACCTCGCAGCGTTCGTGCACGACCGCCCGCGGCTGCAGCCACGTCTCTTCGCCGATCGCCGCGTCGTCGCCGACGAAGGCGCCGGGCGAGAGCGTACTGCCGGCCCCGATGCGCGCGCGCGCACCCACGTAGCTGTGCGCGCCGAGGTACACGTTCTCGCCGATCTGCGCGCTCGCGTCGACCACCGCGCTCGGGTCGCGATAGGGGCCGCGCGGACGCGGCGGTTTGAGCGCGGCCAGCAACGCCGCGAGCGCCGCGCGCGCGTTCTCGACGATCAGCAACGGTTTGCTCGCGGCACTCGTGTCGATCGCGACGCTCGCGTCGACCAGCACGGCCGCGGCATTGCTCGCCAGCGCCGCGGCGTAGAATTTTTCGTCGGTGGCGAAGGTCAAGGCATCGGCGCTCGCGTCCGCGACCGCGCTCACGCGCGCGATCGCGACCGTTCCGTCGCCGATCACGCGTCCGCCGACGCGCGCCTGCAGATCCGCGAGCGTGCCTAACATGACGTCGCGGTCATTATCCCGGCGAGGGAGAGGCCTTGTCGGTGATGTTCATCACCTTCTCGACGTCCGGAGTGATGTCGACGCCGCCGTAGCCGACGCCCTCTTTGGTCACGACCAGCGTGAGTTTCTTCTCCTGCGCAACTTTGGTTGCCGCGTCGCGGATTTGGCTGGTGAGCTCTTGCGTGATGCCCGCGTATTTCTTCTGAAGCGCGGCCGCTTCACGCTGCTTTTGCGCGTTCGAACCCTTGCTCTGCGTAATGGCCTGCTCGTCGAGCAGCAGTTGCTGTTGGAATTGTTGATAGACCGGCCAATTCGCAACGATGCGGTTGACGTCCACCAGCCCGACGGGACTTGCGTTGGCGCAGCCCGCGAGGATCGCGGCGGCGAGAGAGATGAGAAGTAGCTGTTTTTTCACTCGTGTTGGCTTTCGATGTCGGTGATGAGATCATTGGTCAAATCGTAACCGCCGCTGGCGGCCGCGACGTTATCGAAAACGATGCTGAACCCCATCTTCGTCGCGAGACGCACGGCGTCGCGCCGGATCTGGGCATTGATTTGCGCCTGCAGGTCGTCGTGACGCTTCTGCAGGGCGCGCAGTTGGACCGCCGCGGCCCCGGTCGCACTGACGCCCTCGCCGTGTAAGGCGGCGAATTGGGCGTCGAGGTCGCTCTTGGTCGCCTGGTACTCTTCGACCGCCTGCTGCGCGTCGGCCTGGAACTTCGCCGCGTATTGCCGGTGAATCTGCGCCAGACGCTGCTGCAGGTCGGGGGGAAGCTTGACGGTCGGCACGGGCGGCGCTCCCAGGCCACGGAGCTGCGCACCGACCTGGTCGCGGCGCTGGGTGAGTTTCGCGGTGGTCTGGGCCGAGATCGCGCTCTGCTGCGCCCGGATCGCGGCTTGCGTCTGCGCGCCGACCTGCTTGCGGTAGGCCGCGAGCGCGGCCGCGTCCACGGCACGCAGGGCGTTGACCTGACTCGCTTCCTTCGCGTTGAGGGCGCTCAACTGCGCGTCGATGCTCTTGCGCTGATCGGCCGTCAAGGCAAGCGTGTTCAACTGCGTCTGCAGCGACATCCGCTGCGGCGCGTCCTGTTGCGCCACCTTCAGCGAGAGATCGCTCTCGCTCTGCTGATACTGCTGCGCGCGCGCGCGCAATTTGTCGTTGGCTTCTTGGTTCAATTGATTCGCGATCGATTGCATTGCCGCGTTGTCCTGCGCGATCACGCCGCGCTGATATTGCGCGTAGCCCTGCTGCGCGGCTTGCGCGGCCGCCTGCGCCTGCGCTTGCGACGTCACGTTCATTTGCGCACCCAAACCGGCGGCAGCGGGATCGATGCCCGCGGCCTTGACCGCCGCGACGTCGGCGTCGTGCTCCTGCTGCTCGTAGGTCTGCTGTTTGCTCGCAATGATCGCGTTGGCGCGATTTTGCGCCGCCTGCAGTTGCTCGTTGAGATCCTTGGTCTGCACTGCGATCTGGGCGGGGCTCAGCGGCGCGTGCGGCAGCGCCGCCTCGAAATTGATCGCGGCGATCGCGTCGTTGAGCTGTTGCAGCTGCGGGTAGAGCGGATCGTGCCGGATCACGTCGTCGACGCGCACGTACGCGATGCCGCGTATATTGGCCGAGTGCACGTCAACGTGCGAACAGCTACATACGGCGATCGCTAACGAAAGAGCGAGCAGAGCGAGCGGGACTCTAGCCCGCAAAGCTTTAGCTTTGTCGGGATAGAGTCTAGTTATTGAGTGCATTTTGGACATCTTGCGTGATGTCCGTGCCTCCGAAAACGACGTCCGCGCGATCGATGACCAGCAGGAGGTTCTTGCTGCGCGCGACGGTCGCGGTCGCGTTCTTCGTTTGGTCGATCAGGGGCTTGAGCAGTTTGTTCTGCTCGTCTTGGATCGCTTTGTTGTAGTCAGCCATCACCTGTTGTTTGCTCACGTCGTCGCGCGCGTTCTTGAAACGCGCGGCGTAGACCGGCTGCTGCGCCGACTCGAATTTCTGCAGTTGATCGCTTGCGGTCTTGACGTCGGCCGAGTTGGCCAGCGCGGATTGATCGACGAACCCTATCGGCGAGGGCGGCGGACTCGTCTGCGGTGGTGCGATGGCGGCCGAGCCGCGCACGAGGTTGACGACGTCGCTGGTGATATCTTGACCGCCGTAGATCACGATGCGCTTATCGACCACGATCGCCAGCTTCTTGCTCGCCGCCACGTCGGCGATGGCGCCCTGCGCGCGCGCAAAGAGCGGGCCCACGATCTCGTTTTGCTTATCCGAGAACTCTTGCTGGAACTGCAGCGAGATGCGCTGTTTATCCGCGTCGGTTTTGGCGCCGCGCATAGCCTTCGCGAACTGCGCGTCGAGCTGATTTTTGTACGCGGTAAGCTGCGCGTTCGCGCTGATGAACGCCGGCAGGTTCGCGACCGCAGACTGGTCGAGGTAGCCGACGTCGGTCAGGTCGGCGGCGATCGCCGCCGGACCGACCAAGGCACAGAAGCTCACGAGGAGCACGAGGGTCGTTAGAGCGCGTCGTTTCATACTTTTCCTTATACAAACTCCCTAGAAGCTCTGGCCGATGCCGAAACTCGTATGTCCGCCGTTGGCGCCCTTGGCGAAATCGATCCGGATCGTGTGCAGTCCGAGCTGGGGCACGTCGAAGCGCAGCCCGATGCCGAGATCTCCGCGCAGCGCCCAATCGCCCGGATAGGCGATCACGCGGTCGGTGTACGGATCGAGTTCGGGATAGGCGCCTCGAATCCGGAAATCGAGCTCGTCGACGAAGGCCACCACCGAGAGCTTACGGTCCGAGGTCAGC
Organism: Candidatus Baltobacteraceae bacterium; assembly: GCA_035502855.1. NCBI lineage: Bacteria > Bacillati > Vulcanimicrobiota > Vulcanimicrobiia > Vulcanimicrobiales > Vulcanimicrobiaceae > Vulcanimicrobiaceae bacterium. The sequence goes on along the minus strand of DATJTX010000009.1, from coordinate 28,441 downwards.
GGCTGACGCAGTTCCATCTGTCCGAGGAACGCGTCGGTCCCGTAGAAGACGGTATCGTAGCCGCGCACCTGTTGATCGGAGAACTCGAAGAGCTCGTTGGGCGGAATCACCCCGGTCGACCAATAGCCGGCCCCGTGAATACCGAAGGTCGCGTCTTTGAGCACCGGGATGAAGTGCGACACGTCGAGCGTAGTCTCGGTGTAGCTGAAGCTCGACCGGAATGCCGGGGCGGAGATCTGCTCGTTCAGCACCGCTTTCCAGCCGCGCCGCGGATTGTACGGATCGTCGGTCGTGATCGGCGAGGTTCCGATGCCGAAGTTGATCGTGTTGAGCTGGTAGGGCAGCCCGGTGTTCACATTCGCGATCGAGGTCGCGGCGATGCCGAAGCTGCCGTTGTAGTTCGCGTTCGACTCGAGCGGATTGGGTGTCGGCCCGACCAGCACGTTGGGCTGGGAACCCTCGAAATAATACGGCGAGGGCACGGTGGTCGAGTATTTCACCCGCTGAATCGTCGGCGTGATCGACGCGGTGAGATAATCGGAAAGCCGGCGCCCAAGGCCGATCGAGAAGCCTTGCGCCGAGGACGAACTGGTCGAGACGACGCCGCTGATCAGCGAGGAGTTGGTGTTCTCGTAGAGCGTGACCGGAATCGGCGCGGGCGTGCCGCCGACGACGGCCGGCGGCGCGATGACGCTTGAGCCGACCGAGTAGACCGGATAGTAGTAGGTGTTGCGGGTCGAGAAGATGCTGGCGTTGAGCGAGTACTTCTCGAGCTTCGGCGTGTCGCCGAGATACGGAATCGAGCCCGAGAGCGTATCCGACGTCACGTTCGCGCCCTGTTCGAATTGAATCGAGGCGGAGTTGCCGGTGCCGTGCAGATTCGTGTCCTGGAAACCGAGCGTCCCGTACAGGCCTTCGCCGGTGAGTCCGCCGGAGTAACCGAAGCCGACCGACGCCGCCGCGGTGCGCTGTTCGACAACGTCCCAAACGAGCGTGACGTCTTGCGGCTTCTTCGGATCGGGGCCGTCTTTGATATCCGGCGTGACCTTCGAGAAGTAGCCGGTGGAGTTCAAGCGCTCGTAGTCCGACTTGATCCAATCGGTGTCGACGACCATGCCGGGCGTGACGCGCAGGAGACGGCGAATCACTTGGTCCTTGGTGCGCGTGTTCCCGATGATTTGGACGGCGGCGACGCGCGCGACGTAGATATCGTACTTGACGTCGGCGGTGCCGGTCTTCTCATCGATCGTCGACGGCTCGATGCCCGGCTCGAAGTTGCCCAGCTCGATGTGCCACTTGTCGTCGTACCAGTTCTTGAGCTTCTCCTGGTCTTTGCGCGCGATGTCCTCGGAAAACACCATGCCCGGCTTGAGGTCGATCTCTTTGAGGATCGCCGGCGGCGGAAGCACCGGATCGCCGCCGATGACGATCTTGCGAACGACGAGTCCTTCGCGAATCGACAGCGCCAGTACGCCGGTCGCCGGATCGAGCTTGACGCCGATGATGTGCGTGGGCACTTGCCCGGCGTAGCCGATGCGCTCGTAATAGTTGTTGATCTTGAGCACGTCCGAGTGGAACGTGTTCGAATTGAAAACCTGACCGACCGAAAGATCCATCAAGGCCAGCAGCGTGTCGGTCGGGACGTTCTTGTTGCCGGTGAACGTGATCTTCGTGATCACCGGGTTCTCGATCACGCGATAGGTGATCGCCACGCCGTTGGGCCGCGCCCGGATGAGCGGGGCGGCGATATCGGCGAAGTAGCCGAGTGCGCTGATGCGCTGCAGGTCGCCCTGCACGATCTTCGGATCGTACACCTCGCCCGGACGTGCCTGGATGACGGCCATGATCGTCGCCGTCGGCACGTGCAGGTTGCCCGTAACGTCGACCGAGACGATCTCGGGTGCGTTCGCGGCGGCCGAACGGGCGAGCGGCGGCGCAACCAGCGAGAACACGACGACGAGGGCGAGCACGGCGCCCGCGCTGCGCACGAATGCGCGAGGCGCGCGCCGTAGATCGAGGATCATGCGATTCTTGTTGTCCTTCATCGCGGCAGAGCGCGAGGAGTTTCGGAGTTCCGGCCCCTGGTTCGCGCTAGTGCCGAGCGGTCCTTGCCACCCCATAAATGCTGGGCTTTCTACCAAAAAAGTCGCTGCAACGTGAACGCGAAGCCGCTTTGGCCTTGCAGCGGCTCGCCGACCGAGAGACGCGAATCGCTGAGCGACGCATTGGCCACCGGCGTCTCGAACAGCCGCTGCGCACCGTTGGTAAAGTAAAACGAAAGCTGGGCGCTGGTCGAGGTGCGCTCGCCGATGAGCTGCAGCCCGAATGAGGTCGTGGTCGGTAACCCAAAGGTCGTCGCATATAAGAAGTTCACGGTCTTGCCCAAGAAACGTGACGCCGAGAACCCGACGTTCCCATAGTAGTTGAGCGTCAAGTTGACATTTTGCAGCCCGAGGCCCTGGGAGAGCGCTCCCTCGACCGGCGAGAGCAGCCCCGCAGCAAACTGCGCATTGACGATGTTGAATGCCTCCTGACCGGCCGTGATCGAGTTGCTTGTCCCGCCGATGGGCTGCGCGCCCGGAACGGGCGAGAGGGCGTTGTTCGGCACGCCGGCGCGCCCCGGCTGATTCGGCGCGTAGGAGACTCCGGTCAGAATCACGCCGCCGAACGGTGCGATCAGTGCCAGAATTTGGTCATTCGTATAGCCCGGCGGATTCGAGGTAAAGGCGATCTTCGGGTTGGTGACCGGCCCGGTGACGGTCGCGGTGACGTCGACGGTGCTGAAGGGGCTGTTGGGGTCGGGGTTGGTCACGTGGGTGCTGGCGGTCGCGTGGATGGTCGGGATCAGCCCGTCGGCGGCGTGAAAGACCACCTTGGCCTCCTGGACGCGAAAGGCGCGGTCGTAGTAGGTCAGCGTGCCATTCTTGGCGGTGAAGCTGCCCTCGAGGGTCGGATTCGCCAAGCTGCCGGCCAGGTGAACGCCGCCGGTGGCACCCAGGTCCAGCCCCGCGCCGTAGCCGGAGCCGCGAACGCGAACGTTCTTTCCGGCGTTGAGCTGCATGTCGAGGTCGAGCGGCAGGGGCGCAGCGCCGTTTCCCGCGCTCTTGGCCGTCGCCGCCAGGAAGGCCGCGAACGGAATCGTGGCACTCTGGAGCGTGACCGTGCCGCGCAGATCGGGCGTCTTCTGGGCGATCGTGCGCTCGAGGACCAGGTCCGCGTCGAACGTGCCGCTTCCGTAGGTGGGAAGATTGAGCTGCGCGCCGCGCGCGGTCACGTGCGCTGCGAACGTCGTGCCCTTATCGATCGCGACCCGTCCCGTCCCGCTCACCGTACCGCTGCCGAAGCGCGCCTTGAATTGTTCCAGGCTCGCGGCGGTCTGGGTGAAGTTGAGGTCGGCGTCGATCGCGGTGATCGGGGTGAGCTCGAAGTTGCTCGCGTAGCTACCATTCTTGACGCTGAAGCGTCCGGAGACGTGCGGCTTCGCCAGCGTTCCGCTCACGCCGAGATCGCCGTCGATCGTTCCGCCGAGTTTCGTGTCGTTGCCGATGATCGTGTCGAAATCGCTCGGGTCGACGCCGCTCGCGGTGAAACTGAAACTGACCGGAGCGTTGCGGGCGATTCCGAACGGAACGAGCTGCAGCGGAACGGTGCCCGCGATCGCAACCGAACCCTTGAGCAATTTCGCGCCGGCGTCGCGCAGCACGACGTTGCGTCCGTGCAGTTCGAACGAACCGAAGAGCGAGGGAACGTTCAGCCCGTAGAGCACGGCGTTCTGCGCCAGGAACGCGGCCTGCAGCGAGGGACGGAAAAACGTGCCGCCCAGCGTCACCGTCGTCTCGTACGCTCCGCTCACCGGCACCTGTTTGTGCCACAGCGTCGCAACCAGTTGCGGCACGTCGTTCGAACTCGCGCGAAGCGTCATCGCGACCGGCGAGGTAAGCCCGACACCGAAGTTGCCGCTCGCGCTAACCGTCAATCCCGGTGCCAAAAGCGTCGCGGAGTCCAGCTGCAAGCGCTCGCCCTTCGAAGAGAAGGCGATCGCGGCGCGATCGATCGGCAATCGCCAAATCGTTCCGCCGGGCTGCAGATCAGCGCTGCCGTTCATCGTCAAGTGCGGGAAGCGCCCGTTGACGTTGACGTTGGCGTCGAAGCGCCCGGTCACCGGAACCTGCGGATAGCCGGATGCTGCGATCCAGGTGGAGAGGTCGACGCTTTTCACCCGCGCGGTGAGCGCGTAGCTCGAATCGCGCAGCGTGTCCAGAAGCGCGGCGTGCGGAACGACCGCGATGCTCCCGTGCGAATAAAGCGAGCCTCCGGCGCCGCCGATATCGAGCGAGCCGCGCACGAGATTGTGCTGGCTCGACCAGACCGCGCTGGTATTTCCGATCGGCAGGTTCCGGTAGCCGAAGCCCTCGATCGCGATCGCACCGTTGCTGGAGAGCCGGTGTCCTTGCGAGATCACGTCGAAGCGCATGCTGCCCGTCCCCTGCAGCGCGTCGCCCATATCGAAGAAGTCGTCGAAATCGGCGAGGTTGGTGTGCGCGGCGCGCACGCGCAGCCCGCTGACGTGCGGATTCTCGGCGGCGGCGAAGAGTAGGTGCGTGCCGTGAACGTCGACCGCGCCGTGATTGAGGATCACGCCGCCGCGATCGGCGCCGAGCAAGCCGGCCGCGCCGGTGAAATACAATCCGTTGATCGAGCCGGACGGAACGCCGATCGGCCCGCGCACGTGCGGATTCAACCCGGCGCCGCTGACGGCGAGCGTGGTATCGAACGTGCCTTCCGCGGGCGGGCCGCCGATTCCGATCGCCCCGATAGCGCGCCCCAAACTCCCGGCCGGAACGTGCGCAGTCACGGCGTATTGCGGTGCACCCGAGGTAAGCGCCCCGAGATCGCCGTTCGCCATTGCGTAGATGCCGTCGATGCCGCCGACGACGTGCTCGAGCCGGGCGCCGTTTGCATGCAGCGCGAGCAGCGCGCTGCCCGCGACCGAGAAGTTCTGCACCGCGCCGTTCGCGAGCGCGACGCCGCCGCTGAACGCCGGCAGCGGCGCGCCGCTGCGCACGGTGCCGTCGGCGTCGATGCTGCCGCGTGCCAGCGGCAGTCCGAGCGCGCGCAAGCGCGCGCCGTTCAGATTCGTAGCGACCAGCGAGATGCCGCGATCGTAATTGCCGGCGGCGACGATCGTTCCGCCGGCGACCTGTGCGCGCGCGCTCGCGATATCGAGCGCATTGCCCGCGATCGTGAGCGTGCCGCGCGCGTGTGAGATCGGAATTCCGCGCACGCTCGCGTCCCGCAACACGAGATCGTCGGCTTGCACGACGATACCGCGCGGGCTGAGCGCGACCGCCGCGGTTCCGTCGATGCGGCCGCTCGCCGGCGTTCCGGAAAGGAACGCGCGCAAGCCTTCCAGCGTGCCGTGATAGATTCCGCGCACGGCGAACGAATCGAGCGAGAGCGCGCCGCTGCCGTCCATCGAGCCCCACGGCCCGCGCGCGTGCAGCGGATCGATCGCGGCGTCGGCCAGCAAACCGGCGAACCGCGCATCGAGCGCATCGATGCCGACGCCGCCGATCGTCAGCCCGGCGGCGTGAAAGACGCCGGCCATCAGCGCGTGATAACCGCTCGGGCCGCCGCCTTCGACGTCCACGTCGTCGATCGTTCCGTGGATCGGCGGCATCTTGGGCAGACTCGCCGCGAGCGACGAGCTTCGCTGCGGCGGACGCATCGTGAAGTCATGCGCATGCACCCAAAACGCGCTCGTATCGTCGGCGCGGTTCAAATAATACGCGCCGGCCGCACTGCCGCGCTCGGTATCGACCCACAACGGTGCGATCGCGAGCAGGCCCCCGCGGCCGAGTTCAACGACCGCCGCGGTACGCGCGATGCCGCGCGTCGATTGCAACGCGCCGTAGCCGGCGAAATTCGTGTCGAGACCGTCGAGCGTGAAGTCCGCGGCCAGCGGTTCCGCCCCGAGCAGTTCGCCCGCGTAGGGCAGTGCATCGGCCGGCGCATCGACGCGTAGCGCAAGCCGCGAATGGAGTTGTTGTCCGAGTTCCAACGCACCGCGGACGCGCAGATCGGCGCCGTGCGCTTGCGCTTCGAGCGGCATGAAGAGCACCGTCGAATTGCGATAGGCCACGTCGGCGCGTACCCGATCGAAGGGGATGCCGCGGTAGGATGCGTTGCGCACATCGACGCTCGCGAGTATGGCAGGCGCGTCGACGCTGCCTTCGACGCGCACCGCGATGCGCGCGTCACCCGCGAGCGGTTGGTTCGCGGCGAACGCGAAGAGCTTGCGCAGATTCGCGAGCTGCGCGTGCGCCGCGACCGCGATATGAAACTGCGGCTGGGCAAAGTCGAAGACCCCGCCGGTGATGCGCAGCGGAATCCCAGCCGCCTCGCCGTCGATGCGGTTCCAGAAGATTTGATCGTCGACCATCTGCACTTCACCGTGCAATCCGGTAACCGGTTGAGCCAGACCGACGAGACGCATGTTCAAGCCGTCGATCGCGACGCGCCCGCTCACATGGTAGTCGATCGGTTCGTGCGGCTGGACGTCGAGCGCATAGAGCCGCGCGTCGATGCCGGTCGCGGTACCCGCGAGCACCTGCGCGGCCGGCGTATTGACGAAAAAGTCGGTGAGCGCGCGCAGCGGGATTGCGGCGGCGGTGACGTGGTGCATCGCGTAGCCGCGCGTCTCGTCGATCGTGCCGGCGAGCGTGAACGGTTGGCGCACGGCACCGGCGAACGCGCCGGTGAGGCGGTAGTGCGTGCGCGCCGCGCCGTCGATCGTCGCGTCGAGGTTGAGATCGCGCACGTCGATCGCACGCGCTTGCGGATCCAGCGCGCGCGGCTCGCGCAGCGCGATCGCGCCGTCGCGCACGCGCACGGTGAAGGCGATGGGGACGCGGTTGGGCCAGTGCGGCGCGGCCGGCGCGTGCGGCGCCGTGGAGGAAGGGAGCGGGAGGTTGTATGCGCCGTTGGTGCGGATCAGCGTGAACACCGGCCGGTCGAGTTCGATCGCGTGCAGTCCGTAACGGTGACGGCTGCCGGGCAAGAGATCGCGCAGGCTGTAGTCGATCTGAACGCGTGCGACATGCGCGAGTGACGCCCCGTTCTTGCGCGCGTCGACGTCCTGCAGAATCGCGCGATCGCTGCCGATGGCGATACGGCCGATCGTGACCTGCGCTCCGGTGGCAAGCGAGAGCGCCCGCGGCAGCGCCCAAGCGAGCACGGGACCGCGATCGGCGGCGAGCACGCCGATAGCGATAAGCACGATCGCCAACACCGCCAGAGCTGCTCGCCTGCGCATGCGAACGTACATACCCATCCGGGCTTAGGGAAGCCTACAGGTCGAGGTTCTTGACCGACTTCGCGTAGTCGAAGATGTACTGCTTGCGCGGCTCGACTTTGTCACCCATCAGATCGGTGAAGATCTGCTCGGCTTCGACCGCGTCCTCGACGGTGATCTGCTTGAGGCGGCGGTGTCCGACCTCCATCGTGGTCTCCGCCAACTGCTCGGCGTCCATCTCGCCCAGACCCTTGTACTGCTGGATCGTGAAGTCTTTGGGATCTTCTTCGCCGATGACCGTCTTGTAGTCGGCTTCGCTGAACGCCCACCACTGCTTCTTGCCCTTACGGATGCCGTAGAGCGGCGGCTGCGCGATGAAGACGTGGCCGCCTTCGACCAGCGGCTTCATCTGCCGGAAGAAAAAGGTGAGCAACAGCGTGCGGATGTGCGAACCATCGACGTCGGCGTCGGTCATGATGATGATCTTGTGGTAGCGCAGCTTCTCCAGATCGAATTCGTCGCCGAATCCGGTGCCGAGCGCGGTGATCATCGTGCGGATCTCTTCGTTGGAAAGCACTTTGTCGAGACGGGCTTTTTCGACGTTGAGGATCTTGCCGCGCAGCGGCAGGATCGCTTGCGTGTTCGGATCGCGCCCGCCCTTGGCGGTGCCGCCGGCGGAGTCGCCTTCGACCAGGAAGATTTCGCTCTCTTTGGGGTCGCCGTTCTTGCAGTCGACGAGCTTGCCGGGGAGGCCCGAGCCGTCCAGCGCGTTCTTGCGCCGTGAGAGATCGCGGGCTTTCTTCGCCGCTTCGCGAGCACGCTGCGCCTGCATGGTCTTCTCGATGATGACGCGCGCCGGCTTCGGGTTCTCTTCGAAGAAGAAATCGAGCCGCTCGTTTACCAGGTTGTAGACGATGCTGCGCACGCGCGCGTTGCCGAGCTTGGTCTTGGTTTGGCCTTCGAACTGCGGCTCTTGCAGCTTCACCGAAACGACGGCGGTCAACCCTTCCATGATGTCGTCGGTCGAGAGCGATCCGTCGCTCTCTTTGAGGATGCCCTTCTTTTTCGCGTACGAGTTGACGGCTTGCGTGACGGCTTGACGGAAGCCTTGCAGATGCATGCCGCCTTCGATCGTATTGATGTTGTTGGCGTAGCTGAAGATCTGTTCGTTGTAGGTGTCGGTGTATTGCATCGCGACCTCGACGTCGACGCCGTCGCGTTCGTTGTGCGTCGAGATGATCGGGTGCAGCGGATCTTTCTTCTCGTTCAACCACTCGACGAACGAAACGATGCCGCCGTCGAATTTATACGTACGCTCGCGCGGCTCGTCGCCGCGTTCGTCGCGCAGCGTGATCGAAAGGCCGCGATTGAGAAACGCGAGCTCGCGCAGACGCTTCTGCAAGATGTCCCAGTGCAGCTCCATCGTCTCGAAGACTTCGGGATCCGGTCGCCACCATTGGAACGTGCCGGTCGCGTCGGTCTTGCCGATCTTCTTGAGCTTTTGCACGGTGATGCCGCGCTCGAACCGCATCTCGTAGACGGTTCCGTCGCGCATAACCCGCGTGATCATCCATTCGGAGAGCGCGTTCACGACCGAGATGCCGACGCCGTGCAGGCCGCCCGAAACTTTGTAACCGCCCTTGCCGAACTTGGCGCCGGCGTGCAGAATCGTCATCACGACTTCAACGGCGGGCATCTTTTCTTCGGCGATCATGTCGACCGGAATGCCGCGGCCGTCGTCTTCGACGGAGACCGAATTGTCTTTGTAGAGCGTGACCTTCAGCGTTTTGGCGTAGCCGGCCAGCGCCTCGTCGACGCCGTTGTCGACCGCTTCGTAGACGAGTTGATGCAGCCCGCGCTCGGACGTGTTGCCGATATACATGCCGGGCCGCTTGCGAACCGCTTCGAGGCCCTTGAGGACTTCGATTTGTTCGCCGGTATAGTTATTGTTGATCACGTATTTTTAATTCGTTTCATAGATCAGGTCGTGAAGCTCGTCGCCGAGCGTGTTGCGCACAATAGCCGGGGTGAGTCGCTCCGGTGCGAGTTCGGTCTTGAGCAAGACGTACGAACTCGCAACCAGCCGCTCGGCGCCGTCGCGCGAGAGCGTTCCGCTTCGACGAACACGGCAGAGCCGGTCCCACCAGCGAGAGAGCAGGCGGCGGCGGATCGACTCGTATTCGTCCTGACGCAGGTCCTCGATCAGCTTTGCCGTTCCGGCGAACCCCAGCCACGGCGCTTCAAAGAGTAGCCGCGAGATGTGGCGCTCCCGCTCGGCCTCGCGGGCGATCCCGCACGAGGTGCAGAGCGGCCCGGAACCGGGCGCGATCAAGGCAGTGCAACCGCTACATTCTTTCCACGCGCGAGCGCGTTTCGCCCGCTCGGCCGCGGTGACGCTGCCGCGAAAACGCGCGAGCGCTTCGGCCGCGTCGGCCGCGGGCTCGCGTTGTGCGGGCTGCGACCCTCCCTGATGTATAACCCGCGCGCGGCGTGAATGGCTGCCGGCCGCGGGCAGCTTTCCGACGCGAAAACGCACTTTTTCGATCGCGGCGCTCGGCAAGCGCGCGCGCAGCGCGGTGACGATCTGCTCCGAGAGGTAGCTGAGCTGCGCACTCCACACGCTCGAGGCGGTAACGATCGTGAGCGTGTCGCCGGCGAGTTGCGCCGGATGCGAATTGCGCGCGTTCTCTACGCCGACGATCTCGCTCCACGCCGCGCCGAGCAATACGACCGGATCGGAGGGACCGCTCTCGTCGCCGGGACTCCACGCGCCGAGCGCCTGCGAGAGTTTCAGCACGCCGCAACCTGCGCGCGTTCGATGCGATAGGTACGGGCGGCGTCCGGCAAGCCCTCGGGCAGATGCGTCGCGGTCACAAAGGTTTGCACCCTGTCATCCTGAGCTTGTCGAAGGGCGCCGACGCCGGCGAGAAACGCGGCCGCACGTTCGGCATCGAGCTCGGAGAGGACGTCGTCGAGCAAGAGCAGCGGCGCTTCGCCGGATCGATCGCGCATGACGGTATATTCGCCGACCTTCAGGGCGAGCACCGCCGTCCGGCCCTGACCCTGGGAGCCGTGCGATGCCAGCGGATGGCCGTCGAGCACCAGCGCGAGATCGTCGCGATGCGGACCCGCCACCGAAGCCTTGCGCGCGCGCTCGCTCTCGGCCACCTCCCGCAGCCGGGCTTCGAACGCGCCCGCGACCGCCTCGGCGGTCGGCGCTTCGAAGCGGATGCTCGGGGCGTAACTCACCTGGAGGTGCTCCGCGCCGTGCGTCCACTCGGCATGGATGCGTTCGGCCTCGCGCGCCAGCTCCTGCACGAAATGGTTGCGCGCGAGCATGAGGTTGGTGCCGGCGTCGATCAGCGTGTTGTTGTACACCGCGAGCAGCTCGTCGTCGAAGACGACGGTGCCGCGCAGCATCGCGTTCTTTTGCTGCAACGCCTTGCCGTAGCGGGCGAGCTCGTGGTAATAGCGGCGATCGTCTTGCGCGAGGGCGATGTTGATCAACGCTCGGCGTAACGCCGGCGCACCGGCGACGAGCTGCAGATCGGCCGGAACGAAGGTCACGACTCGGATACTTCCCAGAAAACGCGCGTAGCGGACGCCTTGGCCGTTGATCGTGTAGGTTTTGCGCGTGCGGTTGCCGCTTTTCGCGATCGCGCAGCCGAGGTGGACGATGCCGGCGCGCACGCTCGCGTCGCCGCCGACGACCGCCAGCTCGACCTCGTCGCGCACGAGATCGGTGTCGCGACTGGTGCGAAAGGACTTGCCGGTGCCGAGCATCGCGATCGCTTCGAGCAGATTGCTCTTGCCCTGCGCGTTCGCGCCGATGAACACGTTCAATCCCGGCGCCGGATCGAGATCGAGCTGCGCGTAGTTCCGAAAATTCGAAAGGGCGAGACGCTGGAGAATCACCAGACTTTATCGATCAAAGCTGAAGCTTTGCTCGCTAAAGTCGCGCGGCTTCGCTCGCGCAGCGTCGATCGCGCATCCTATTGCCGTAGCGGCATGAGCACGTACAATTGCTGGGCGCCTTCCGGTGGTTCGACCGGGCGGATCGCGGCGGGAGAGAGCGGGCCGAGAAATTCGATGACCGTCTGCGCGCTCTTGACGTGGTTGAGAATCTCGACCAAGTAGCGCGCGTTGAAAGCGATCGAGAGATCCTCACCGGTCTGCTCGACTTCCAGCTCTTCGTAGGCGTTGCCCGAGACGTCGCTGCTGGCGGTAACGATCAGCGTCTGATTGGAGACCGCGAGTTTAACCATGCTGGCGCGATCGCCGGCGACCAATTCCGCGCGGCGGAGGCTGCCGATCAGCGCTTGTGTGTTGACGGTCACGCTGCGATCGAACTTGGCCGGAATCACCTGCTGGTAGTTCGGATATTGTCCGTCGACCAGACGGACGGTGATCGAGGTGTCGCCCGCGGTCATCTGGAGCTGGTTGTTTTGCGCACCGAGGGCACTGACCGCGATCTGATCCGCACCGCCGAGGTTGCGCGCCGCTTCCGCCAGCGCGCGCGAGGGCACGATGTACTTCTCGGATCCGGTGATGCCGTCGTCGAGCGTCGTTTGGTAGCGTGCCAGGCGGTAGCCGTCGGTCGCGACCATCGTCAGCGAATTGCCGTCGAGTTCGAGCAGCGTTCCCATCAAGACCGCGCCGCGCGCCTCTTCGCTGGAGGCTGCGAAGATCGTCGCCTCGATCCCTTCGCGGAAACGCTTCGAGCCGATCGTGAAATGCGAGCCTTTGGTCGCAGCCGGCAACGGCGGATACTCGTCGGCCGGGAGCGCGTGAAAGTCGTAGTTGCTGCGTTCGCACTTGACCGAGGCGCGCGTCGGCGTGCCGGTGAGTTCCAACAGCCCCGCCGGCAGGTTGGCGAGATAGCTAGAGAAGAGCTTGGCCGGGATCGTCACCGATCCGCCCTCTCCGACTTCGGCTCGGAAGGCGTGCTCGAGGGTCAATTCGAGGTCCGTCGCCCGAACCGCGATCTTTCCGTCCTCGGCCTGCAAGAGCACGTTGGAGAGGATCGGTACGGTCGTGTGCGCGTTGACCACTTTGCTGGCGGCCCCGACCGCGCCCGAGATATCTTTGGTGTTACAGGTGAACTTCATACTCCACCGATTCGAGACTCGTTCTGACGTCGTAGTAAGGTTTACATTACCGTCGTAACAGTAGTAGGGCGGTGTATTTCGCGGATAAGTGCCTTTTTGCTTGTTGCCATGCCCGTTTGCGCCTTGGATAAGCTGTTCATCGCGGACCCGGCCGGATACACATGTTCACCGCTTGGCGCACCTGCGCAGTTATCCACCCGGAAAGGCGTGCCCTTGTGCCTGAAACGGTGAACATCGTAAATAAGGAAAGGCCGGGATTTCATTCCCGGCCCTGCGCTCACGGTGACTGGCACATGGCGATGAGCTGCCGTATTTTGTTCCGGTACGCTTCGTCGCGCTGCATCTGGTCTTTTATCTTGTCGCGCGCGTACATCACGGTCGTGTGATCCTTCTTGCCGAAGTCGCGCGCGATCTGCGGCAACGAGTAATTGGTCAATTCGGTCGCAATGTACATCGCGATCTGCCGTGGACCGGCAAGGCGTTGATCGCGACGGCCGTTGTCCATTTCTTTGACCGTGAGGCCGTGCGCGCTCGCGACGGTTTCTTTGATCTTCCCGATCGTGATGCGCTGCAGCGGCGCCTGCGCGACCGCGCTTTTGAGCACTTCGGCCGCGAGGTCAAGCGTGATCGGCGATTTGGTCAGCGAGGCGTAGGCCACCACGCGTATCAGCGCGCCCTCGAGTTCGCGAATGTTCGAGGGGATGACTTTGGCGATAAACGAGGTCACCTCGTCGGGCACCGGGATCTTCTCGCTCTGGGCCTTCTTGCGCAGAATCGCTTCGCGCGTTTCGATGTCGGGTGCTTGGATGTCGGTGAGCAAACCCCACTCGAATCGGGAACGCAGGCGCGACTCGAGCGTTTGGATTTCTTTCGGCGGCCGGTCGGAGCTGATGATCAGCTGCCGTCCCGATTCGTGCAATGCGTTGAAGGTGTGGAAGAATTCTTCTTGCGTCGTTTCTTTGCCGGCCAGAAATTGAATGTCGTCGATCAGGAGCACGTCGACTTGGCGATAGCGGTTGCGGAACTCGGGCGTGCGGTTGTTTTGCAGCGCGATGATGAATTCGTTGGTGAACTTCTCGCAGGTGACGTAGACGACGTTGGCGCTCGGATTGTCGATCAGGACCCGGTGGCCGATCGCGTGCATCAAGTGCGTCTTGCCCAACCCGACCCCGCCATACAAAAAAAGCGGGTTATACGCGCGGGCGGGCGCGCAGGCCACGGCTTGGGCCGCGGCATGGGCAAACCGGTTGGAATTGCCGATGACGAACTCTTCGAACGTGTACCGTGCGTTCAGGTTAGAGCTGCGCAGGTCTTCGGGCGGCCGTACCGCCGCGGCGGGGAGCGACGCGGCGCCGTTTCCGCCGGCCGATGCCGCCTCCGGCTCGGCGACCGTGAACTGCAGATCGAGGCTGGCCGCGAAGACCTCGGAGAGCACTTCCGCGATCTGGGACTTGAGCCGGTGTTCGACCCAGTCGCGGGCGAAATTGCTTTGCACGGAAAGGGTCAGCTCGTCGCCGGCCAGGGAGACCAGCCGGATCGGCTTGATCCACATCTCGAAGATCGGCTTGGAGAATTTCCGCTCGAGCGCCTCCAGTGCCGAGAGCCAGAGTTGGTTCGAGATGTCGGAACTGCCAACCGCAAGCGCCATCCTATGCGAGCTCCCTCTTGACGAGCGACGAACTCCGCTCCGCCCGTTAAACGACTGGTAGTCGCAGTTGCGTGCGGCCCGGTGAGGACGCTTTCGGTTGGCTTAATGGGGCGGGGCTCCTGCGGATTTCCTCCACGACTTTATCCACTTATCCACAGGCCGCCGAAGGCCCATTTTTGGGGCTTTTCGCCGTATCGAGCACGTCATAAAACGACCCCTTGACAGCTTGAAAATAGCCCGGTCTAGCGCCCAAATGCGGCCCCCAAAGCAAGCACCGCAAAACGAGTTGTACACAGCGTTACTCACACGTGTGGAAATCCTGGTAGTGGGTCAGTTTGAAATCTGACCAAGCGGCACCAAGCAGGCGACTAGGGTTGGTCCCCGATTATTAAATGCGGGATGACCAAAGAAACCGCGAAACGCGTGATCCCCGCGATGGCAGTCGCGCTGATCATTTTTGTGTGCGCTCATGACGCGACTTCGCTCAGCCTGTGGGCGGACGGCTTCGGTGCTGGCTATCTGCAGGAGTTTCTGTGGCACACTATTCCCTGGTCGCTCGGGATCATCGTGCTTGCGTACGCCGCATGGAGCTATTTTCAGAATCGCTAGAAGCGTCGCGCGGTTCGTGCTACGCTTGGGGTATGCCTAAGCGCTCAAGTAAGCCGCCCTTTGACCCCAACCTCGCCGCGAAGTCGATCCTTGACCGGATCGCTGGTGAAGCCACACCCGAGCCCGAGAAGAACCCCGCCGCGCAAGCGCTAGGGCGCCTAGGTGGCCTTAAGGGTGGGAAGGCGCGGGCCGCGTCCATGACGCCCGAGCAACGCAAAGAGGTCGCGAAGAAAGCAGCCGAGGCGCGCTGGGGGAAAAAGCCCTAGGGGCGCGTCAGTTGCTGGACGAGTGGATCAACGAAAAATGATGCCCAACATGCCTTGGCAAGATTGTTTCCGTAACTCTGCCAAGTCGCATTGACGACTTTCAGGCCACGGTCCTGGATTTTTTCGACCGCCGGAATTAGATCAGCGTCGCCGCTGACGAGTATAGCCACTTCGTACGCGTCTTCCCATGCGAGGGAAAACATATCCGTGAGAATTGCGGAATCGACGCCCTTCTCAACAGCGCGCTCGTAGGGCGTATGGCAATTTGGGCAGTCCGGTAAATCGGTGTTGCAGGCCCCGCAATGCACGGGTTTTCTGCGAGAGCGTCGTTCGTGGACGAACACTCGAAACCCGGGTTGCCTGTCCAGGAACGTGTCAAGCCATCCGCGCAGCTTTGCGTCTTTGTGGGGATTCACCGAAGCGTAGATACGGGTGTCGTCGATGCGAAGCGCACCCAATTGTGGCGCCGCCGCTTGCGCTGCGCTGGACAGCGCCGCGGGTAATTTTGCCCAATCCAGGTGCGCGTCGTTTGTGCGATCACGCCATTGGATTTGGAAGTTCCAAAAGTCGATAAAAAGACGGACTGATGTAGACAAGTTGCCCTCCCGCGGCGTGTTCTAAAGTTGACTAATAAAAATCAATACGGGGAGCCTCTCGGCTCCCCGGGAACATCATTCGGTTGCCGCGGGTATGGGCGCTGTGCAACCGGGAACGGGATACGTCACGCTAAAGCGCGTGACGGGAACATCATGAGCACATGATAGAGCGCCTGGCATGGTGAGTCAAGGCCCTAAAGTCTCAGTATCTGTAAAGGGGCTGGGCACATAATGTACCACAGAGGGGCACGGGTGCAATATATAACGTTCAAAACAAACTGAGCGCCCATGCTTGACCGCTTACGCATATTGTGTTATGCTTGAGCGGTCATGAATAGGCTCCCGCTTGAGGATCGCGTCCGTGTCCTGGCTGCCCTGGTCGAAGGCAATTCGATCCGGGGCACCTCGCGGCTGACGGGCGCCGCCAAGGGCACGACCTTAAACTGTTGGCCGAGGTTGGCGACGCGTGCGACCGCTATCACGATGAAACGATGCAGAACCTCTCATGCGTGCGCGTCCAGCTCGACGAGATTTGGTCGTTCTGCCATGCGAAAGAGCGGAACTTGCCGCGTGAGTATCGCGGTGATGATCGTTATGGCGACCTCTGGACTTGGACCGTGATTGATGCTGATACGAAGCTCATCGTTTCGTGGCATCTTGGAAAGCGCACGTTAGCCGACGCTCATTACTTCGTGCGCGATCTCTCGCGTCGAATCACGTCGCATGTTCAAATTTCGACGGACGGCTTCAATCGCTACAAAGAGCCAATTCAGCGTTATTTTCGTATACGCGGCGACCATGGCACGGAAGTGAAAGTATTTGGCTTCGACGACGACAACCCCGAGCGGAAATACAGTCCGCTCATCGTCAAGGAAGTTGTCCGCACGCGCGTATTTGGCGCTCCCGATCCCGAGCATATTTCAACGGCGTTTGTCGAGCGCAATAATCTTACGATGCGTATGTCGATGCGTCGTTTCACACGGCTAACTAATGCGTTCTCGAAGAAAGCGCAGAATCTACAACGAGCGCTCGCGTTGCATTTCATGTACTACAATTTCTGCCGTATTCATCACACCCTGAAAACGACACCCGCGATCGCGCACGGCGTGACCGATCGCCTTTGGAGGCTTGATGACCTGGCGAACTTACCGGACTTCATCGCGGGACTAGCAGCCTAAGAGGGTTCCTCTCAAACCTATAGTGTCTGGTTCTTATCTTTCCACAACATCTTGGGGTTGTTCGCAAGGAATCCCCAAGCGAGCGCAAAAATGGCACCCCGGGAAAAGCGGAAGGCCCGCGGTCGGTTGCCCCCGCAGGCTCCTGGTGCTCCTAGCCCCGTCTTCCGCCAAGGCTGGCGGGGCTTCTCTCTCCGGGAGAGGTGGCCGAGTGGCTTAAGGCACCCGACTTAGGTTCGGGCGGGGATGGCCCTCAGAAGCGCCCCCGCAGGTTCGAATCCTGTCTTCTCCGCCATAACACGCCCTGGGTTCCGACCCGGGGCGTTCGGTTTGACGGACCTGATCGCTTGGACGATGCGCTGATCGCGTCCTCGCGAGCACTTGTTCGCAGTCGATTTCTACGCCCGGCTATTGACTCCTATTGGCAGATAATATTTCTCAATGCCAGACAATACGTACTATTGGCAGTCTGCCCGGTTCTGTGTCACAATGCCAGCCCATGGCTAAGAAGGACCCGCCCGAGGAATATCCCGTGCAGTTCACCATCACCGGGGACGACGTTTGCGACTTCTTCGACTTGGCAGGTGACGACGCCAAGGGACCACTGGCGAAGAAGCTCTTTTTCTACGGCCTAAACCACTCGGCAGATGCACTTGCGGAATACGCGCGAGAGCATGAGGAACGTCGCCGCAAGCGACGGTTGCGCTTGGCCGATCAAGCTCCGCAGGAGCCTGCCGATTCAAACTGACCCACTACCGAAATCCTACCGATTTTGCCCCAGATTGAAATTGCGTGAGGGGGCGAGTCAACCCGCGCTTCTCAGGGTAACCGATTCGTGAGCACCGTTTGCTCCGGAGGAGAGAACCCATGTTTCGTCGTTTGCTCGTCTTACTCGGCCTGGCAGCGTGCATCGGACTCAGCACCGTGGCCGCCCCGGCACAGCCGTACGGCGGTCCGCGGTATGCCCCGCCGCCTCCCCGCTACGAGCGACACGGGCGCCCGCCCGGCCGCGGGTACGTCTGGGTCGGCGGCTACCAACGCTGGAGCGGCCATCGCTACATCTGGGTCGCTGGCGGCTGGAGACGCC
Source organism: Candidatus Baltobacteraceae bacterium (assembly GCA_035502855.1). Taxonomy (NCBI): domain Bacteria; kingdom Bacillati; phylum Vulcanimicrobiota; class Vulcanimicrobiia; order Vulcanimicrobiales; family Vulcanimicrobiaceae; species Vulcanimicrobiaceae bacterium. The sequence goes on along the minus strand of DATJTX010000009.1, from coordinate 10,658 downwards.
CGCCGCACTACGGCTGGATCTGGCATCCGGGCTACTACTCGCGCCGAGGCGGCATCTATATCTGGATCGGCGGCCGCTGGGGCCCGCCGTAAAGCCGGCTGAAAACCAGGGGAACGCCGGCAGCGGCGTTCCCATTCATCGTTGTAACGCCGGAGCTAGTTCCGTGACGGATAGAGTCCCGTGATTGCGATGATGTAGCTAAACGCCTGATACGGCGGCAGAATCGAGAAGGGTAGGTTGGACCCGGCTGGGCCGATGGATTTCGGGCTGAGCGTCGTGTTCGGCGCGTTCGCCGAATAAATCGGCGCAGCGCTGTTGCCGCCCAAGACGTGATTCGGTCCAGGGAAGACTTTGCCGCCCGCGGCTTGGTCGCCGTTGAGCGTGTGCGTATGCTGCGGCATGTTGTTGATCAGAAGCGTCACGTCGGCGGCGCCGCCGGTCTCGCCGATGATGTACGTTCCCGTTGCGCTGGTCCCGGTTCCGATTGGAAATTGCCCTTGCAAATTAGGCAATCCGAACGTTCTGACTCCGTCGCCGCCGAAGTGGGTTCCGAGAATCGAAAAGAGTGCCGAATAACTTTGAATCGACAACAGCTGCCCATTGCAGAGCTGAAAACCTCTCGGTGCAAAATCACCGGCGAAAAGAAAGATCATTCCGATATAGACTTCCACGTTATGGCCTCCCGTCTCCCATCATGTGCAGTGAGGACGACCGGCTTCCGCGCTGGGGATGGTGATTACTGCGTAATGGGCCGTTTGAACCAGGCGTAGGCGGTGAGTAGCGGTGAGACGATCTCGGAAGGGAGTGCCGCCGCTGCGGCGCGCTTCTCATCGCTGTCCGGGGTGAACGGCCGGCGCGGATCTTTTGCATGTGCGCTCGCACCGGCATGCAAGCGAGCGACGGCGTTCGGCGTAAACGGCAGATCGAATCCCGGACCGATCCGCTCCCAGATCGCCTGCGGCAATTCCGCGTAATCCACCAGTCGATCCGGTTCGGGCGCGCGTTCGTGCACGGCGCGCATAAGTTCGCTCAGCACGCGCACGCAATGGACGTCACGCGGGACTTGCGCCGCCTCCACCAGCGAGAGCCCAAGCGTCGCGGGAGCATTGACCGTGGACATCATCAAGCTTGGCGTGCACAGGTGCGAAACCAATATCTCTCGTGGATCGCGGTGTAAAACAAACCATGGCACGCGCGGAAATGCGGCTTCCAACGGCGCAAACGAACGCACGTGCCAGGCGTCCAGTTTGATCACGCAGGCGCGCTGATCGGCGCGCTGCGGACGCGCGAGGACCGAAACGACGCTGCGCAGCAGCGCGAGGCGCTCCTCATCGTCCAATCCGGGCATCACCAGCACGTCGTTGAGCGGACCGGGTTCGGCCAGCACGAGCACATCGAATCGTGCGGCAAACGCGTTTGAAACCAGTGTCGATCCACAGCGCGAGAGGTGAAAAAGCAAGCCGTTCGGCCGCAGGCCGGGCATCTCTGCGGCGGCCTCGTGAAGCACGTCGACACCGGTGTCGCGGTAAAAGGCCAGGTTGAACGGGCGTTTTGCGGCGCGCGAGACCGTGTCGTGAAAAAAGCGATCGTCGAAACACAACCCTGCATCGCGCCGAAACCATTGCACGCGCACTTCACGCCCACGCCCGTAGACACGAATTGGAAACCACGTCGCAAACGAACTTACGCCCATGTCGCGTACCATACGGTGCGCCCTTCTTCGAGCGCCTGCCAAATGCGCGCTTCGGGCACGAGCAGGTCGTGGCGATCGGCGATGCGCGTCAGCGCTGCGATGAACGCCGTCGGATCGGTCTGCGCGAACAACTCGGCTTGCAGTGATTCGTCGCCGTCGACGATCGCTCGCAAGCGCTCGAAATCATCCATCGCCTGGATCACCCGCGGCGATCAGCTCGCGCAACCAGCCGTCGATCATGCAGTCGACGACGAGGTGCACGCGCGCCGTCGCGCCGGCATTGATCACGCGATGCGGGCGGCTCACGTCGAGATACCAGCACGAGCCCGGGAGCATCACGACCGGCGTGCTATCGAGCAGAAAGGTTACGTCGTTGCTGGTCTGTACGCAAACGTGCACGCGCGCTTCGCCGCCCTCGGCGGTCAGGTCGTAATCACGATGCTCGAAGATTTCCGAATCCGCGCCGACGCGCAAGAACCGCACCGCGCTCGTCGGGCACGCGAACCGCGCGAGCGCTTCGCGCACGGCCGGACAGCGAGCAAGCCACGGCGTATCGGTGAATGCTTGCGACGAATGCGGATTCGGATACAGGCCCACACCGCCATTACTGCGCAAGGCGACACCGCTCCAGTCGTTGCGGTACAGGGCGCGGTTGAAGTGCGGCTCCCACGCGTCAGGCGGCAGCGCAAGCGCGTCGCGTAGCAATGCGCGCGCGTCGAACGTGATGGGTAGACGTGCCCGTCCCGTCCTCCCAATGATCATCGCTTCGTTCTGCGCCGCGCCGGCGGTCGGTTCCCGCAAGGGAAAGCGCGTGCGTCAGAGAAGGCGCTTGCCGCACGAACGTGATGCAAACGGACACGATGATCGACCCCGCCGTGCTGGCGACTGCGCGAGCGTTGCACGAGCGCTTCGAGAGGGCGGCTCCGTTCCGGCATGTCGTGATCGACGGGTTCTTCATACCCTCGTTTGCGCGGCGGTTGCTCGAGCAGTTCCCGCCCCCGCGCGTCGAAAACGAGCAACCGGGCATCGGACGAAAAGTTTTTCGCCCCGACCTCCCGGCGCTTGGGGAAGCCTACGCGGCGGCAGACGCGTTCTTCCGTTCTTCCGCGTTTCTAGATTGGACCGGGCTGGTGACCGGGATCGACGGCTTGCTGTATGATCCAACCAATTACGGCGGTGGGACACACGAAAATTTTTACGGCCGCGACTTAAAGCCGCACGTCGACTTCAATTATCATCCCGTAACCAAACTGCATCGACGCGTCAACCTAATCGTGTACCTCAACGAAAGCTGGCGTCGCGAGTGGGGCGGCGCGATCTCCCTCTACGCCGACCCGCGCGAAGATGCGGGGCCGGCCGCTGAATACGACCCAGCGTTCAATCGGTGCATCATCTTCGAGACCAGCGAACGTTCGTGGCACGGGTTCGACCGCATCGATCTTCCACCGCAGGAGCGACACCGCACGCGCAAATCGCTCTCGATCTACCTCTACACGCTCGAGCGCCCTGAGGCGGAAATCGCGACCGAGCACACGACCTTCTTCGTCCCCCGCGCGCTCGCCGATCGCTACGCTGCGGGCTATCGTCTGACCGCGGACGACGAGCGCGAGCTGCGCGAGTCGATGCAGGCCCGCGACAATTTGATCCAGCTCTATCAATCCGAACTCGCGAAACGGGAGAGCGACACGGCGCTCGCAGCGCGACTGCGTATCAGGTGCGCCCAGCTCGAATCGGCTCAGGGCGTGCCGGTTATGGGTTATGTGCGGGCGAGCGATGCCGGCGGGAAATATTCGGACGGTTGGGCGGGCGGCGAACTGCGCTTCAGGGTATATGCCGAACGCGAGGTGCGCGCTCTGACGCTGCGCTTGCGCATCCCCGACGGCGTGCAAGGGACACGGATTCGAATCGAAGTCGACGGCCGGGAATGGGCCGCCCCCTTGGTGTCACCCGGATACGCCGAAGTTACGGGATCGGGAACGATCGAGGCCGGGGCGAGCGTGCACGTGCGCATCACGTCGAGCGAAACCGCAAATCCGAAGCGACTGGGGCTGGGACCCGATGAGCGCGATCTCGGTTTCTTTCTCGAGTGCGCGATCTTCGAGCACCGACAAGGATGATGGACCCGGCCCTTCGGACCCTGATCGCTCGCGCCGTGAATGCTCCCGAGAGCGAAATCGATGACGATTCGACGTGGCAAACGATCGGAACATGGGACTCGTTCGCGGAGGTGGCGATCGCCGCCAATCTCGACCGCCAGTACGGCATCGAGCTTTCGGCGGCCGACGCCGAGCGACTGACCTCGGTGCGCGAGATTCGCGCGGTTCTCGCCGAACGTGGAGTCATCGTGTGAGCACGCTGAGCCTGGCGCCGGTCGAGCGGCTCATTTCGTTCATCGGCGACAGCCGCGCGGCAATCTTCGACGGCCACGCGCTGGCAGGTGAGGCGATCGGCGACCGGCTCGTCGTTACGCGATCGAGAACGGCGCCGTATTTTCGGTCTTCGCGCTTATTCGCGCAGGGTCGCTTCGGCGGTATGGTGTCCCGCTGGCTTTGGGAGCTCGGCTTTCTCGTGCATGCCGAAGACGGTGATCCCGCCTTCAGCTATGATGTCGAGGCGTTCGAAGGTGAACAGAGCAAGATCGTGCTTGCACCGGCGCGCGTAAACCGAACGCTCGTCGTTTCCTGCGGTGGCGCTGACGCGTGGGACCTCCAAGAGTCGCTGTACCGCCGCCAAGCCTGGTTCGAGCTCGATCCACCTTTCGAAGGCACTCCGCCGGACGCGGAGCCGTACGAACCGGCGACGCAATTGGACTACGAGGACGTCTATCGCGATTATCAGGCACGGCTTGCTCCGCTCTTTACCGGATTGTGTCGCCTGCGTGACTGCGGTTTTTCCGCATTACACCTTCTCGGCATCGGACCGCCCCAACGCGAGGTGCGCCCGGGTGGGAAACCGCTTGACCTCCGATTCCGTACGTACGTGATCGCCGACCGCGCTCTGCGTGAATTTTCCCGCACCGAAGGGATCGGATATATCGACGTATGGGCGCTGACGTGGTCGAACGGGGTACGGGAACAGTCGCTCTACGGCAGCGGCGACCACCATTCCACGAAGATCGTTCCATTGATCGTCGAAGGCCTATTGCGCACGTCATGAATGAAACGAATCATCAGCGATTCGAAGCCGCGGTACGGCGCGCGCGATCGGCACGCGAGCGAGTCGAGGAACTGCGGGCCGATCTCGAACGGCTGAAGGCCAGCCGCTTCTATCGCTTGCACACGGCGCTCGCGCGGCCCGCCAACGGTGCGATTGCGCTGGAGCGTTTCCACCCCCCCGCGCTCGAGCGATTGCGCGAGCTATGGCTGCGCCGAACGGCCGAGCGCCCACTTTCGTTCGAACCGATTGCGTCGATCATTATACCGGCATCCAATCGCGTCGAGTTTACCGTGCGCTGCCTCGCTTCGATCGCGAGCTCATGGTTCGAGACACTCGAATTGGAGATCATCGTCGTCGACGACGGATCCAGAGGCGAAATCACGCTGCTCGCGGACGCGTTACCCGGCCTCATCGTCGCTCGCAACGAGCACGAAGAGGGTCCCATCGGCGCATGCAACCGCGGCGCATCGATCGCAAGGGGAAAGTACCTATGCTTTCTCAAGGACGACACATCGGTACACGACGGATGGCTCGACGAGCTCGTTACGACGGCCGAAAGCGACGGCTCGATCGCGATCGTCGGATCCAAGCTGATCCATCCCAACGGCAGGCTGCAAGAAGCCGGCAGCATCATCTATCGCGACGGATCGGGCGCGAGCTACGGTCGCGGCGACGATCCGAACGATCCCCGCTACAACTACGTGCGTGACGTCGACTATTGCTCGGGTGCTTCACTACTGGTTCGTGCCGACGTGTTTCGGTCGCTGGGCGGCTTCGATACACGATACGCGCCGGCATACTACGAAGATGCCGATCTCTGCTTTGGCGCCCGCGCGGCTGGGTTTCGCGTCGTGTATCAACCGCGCTCGCAGGTCGTTCATGACGAGGACGTGGCCGGCGGCGCCGCCGTGATCCGCGACGTGAAACGGTACCAGGCGGCCAATCAGGCGAAATTCGCCGAACGCTGGCGTGAGTCGCTCGTCAGCCATCACCAATCCGGGAGATCGGCCGAAGCGGCGCGCCGGATTCGCCGCGGACAGGTCGTGCTCGTCGTCGATTCGTACGTGCCTGTGCAGGGTCGAGAGGTGGGAGCCGAGCGCCTCTTCACGCTTCTCAAAATCATGCGCGATCAGGGCTTCCACGTGATCTTCTTAGTTGACAATTTCACCGCGATCGTCCCATACGCGTCCAAGCTGGAAGCGCTCGGCATCGAGGTGCTCCGTCATGTCGAGGGTGGCCCCCTAAAGGAAGCGGCCATCGACGAAATCTTGCCGATCCTCGACTACGCGTGGATCACCCGAGCGGAGCTTTTCGAAGCGTATTACCCGATTCTCGGGCGTAACCAGGCCATGAAATTCATTTATGATGCGACCGATTCGCACTTCGCGCGCGAATGCGATGAGGTGGCGTCCGGCCTTGCTGCGGCACGGCGCGCCGATGTTGTGATTACCGCAACGCTTCCGGAACGCGACGCCTTATGCGGCCTTGGGATCGCCAACGTTCATCTCGTCCCGACGGCCCACGAGGCGCTCGACGTCGAGCGTGTCGCCGAATCGGTTCGAAATGTCTTTCGCTAATCGCATGTGGAACCTCACGACGTGACCGCAATCGATTTTGCGCTCAACGGATTCGCCGGGCCGTTCACCGCGTTCTCTCACTCACAGGCGCGCACGTTCTGTGACGAGGCATACCGTCTTTTGGGCACGACCGGCCCGGATCCTCGCTCGCCGGCGCAGTCGCGACACCTAGACTCAGAGCTGGTACGAACGATGTGCCTGACGCCGGCGATCATCGAGCGCGTCAGGGGCATCCTCGGACCCTCGATCGTGCTCTGGCGTTCGAACTTCTTTCCCAAAGCCGCAGGCGCGGGCATCTTCGACTGGCACCGCGATCGTGACCACTGGACGACGATGCTCGATCCCATGATCAACGTCTCCGCATGGTTGGCGCTCGAGCCGGCCACGCGTGAGAACGGTTGCGTGGAGATCCGCACGCTGCCGGCTCCGGAGTCGCGGGACATCGCGATGGAGCTTGCCCCGGGGGAGTATTTTCTCTTCGATCAGGACACGGTGCACCGCTCCGGTACGAACGTGACGGCGCACGGCCGCATGGCACTGGCGATTCGCTTTACGCTTCCCGGAGTGCGCATCGATCGCGCCCGGCTCTTTCCGTCGTACGAGGCGATCGAGGTGACTCCGTGATCTCGCATTCGCTACGCTGCGTCTTCATTCACATTCCAAAATGCGGCGGGACCAGCATCGAAGACGTACTGTGGCCGGGACCGCGCACGACCAACGAGTTGTGGGGCGGTTTCGTCGACGCGTACTGCAACCCATATCAGACCGGTGGACTGCAGCACCTCACCGCGGCGCTCGTTCGCAAGGTGATCGGAGAGGAGACCTTTGAGCGGTACTACCGCTTCGCCGTCGTCCGTAACCCGTGGGACCGCGCGGTCTCGCAGTTCGTCTTCTTGCGCCGCCGACCCGACTTGCAAGCGTTCCTCGGCATCGACGGGGATGCAACGTTCAAAGCGTATCTGCGCGCGATCCGGGCGCGCGCGCACGTTCAGTGGGAGCCACAATACCGCTTCCTCTATGACACAAACGACCGGATCCTGGTCGACGACGTGCTGCGATTCGAGCAACTCGACGCTTCTATCGCGCAGGTATTCGATCGGCTCGGAGTTTTGGGTCCGCTGCCGCATCGTAACGCCGGCGAGCGTGAGTCACTCCAGGCATATTACGACGACGAAGCGCGGGAACTCGTTGCCGAATGGTACGCGCAGGATGTGCACCGTTTCGGATATACATTTCCGCAGGTTCAGAACGCGTAGCCGAAACGGTCGATATCGCGCGCGAAATGGTGCTCGACCAGCGCTCGGGTGCGGTCGTCGTAGTAGCTGCGGTAGTGGCGACGTTGCGACGCGTTCGTCACCTCGAGCGCGGCGCTGATGCCCACGTGCTCACAGATGGTTGCGAACCCTTCCTCGAGTGCCTCGTACCGTCCGACGAACGTGACGAGCAATGCACCCGTGCGATCACAAAGCATCGCACTCATATCCGAGCGCAGTGCGGGATAGAACTCGACGAAGCGCTCGAACGTGGGGCTTCGGTCGAGCAGTTCGACGCGGTCGGGATCAGCACCGCGCAGCCGATCGATCTCGACGTCGCGGCGAGCAAACTCGTAGGTGGATACGACGAGGTCCCACGGATTACGGACGAACGCGAAGGTAAAGAGATCGTTCCAGCGCTCGGGCCCTACGAGCAACCGGAGCGCTGCTGCCGGCAGATGCTGCTGTGGGAAGTCGCTCAGCGTCGTGATGTAGAAATTTTCCCGTACGGCGCGGACAACGGTGCCGGGATCGGTATACTGCTCCAAAGCGTCCCACAGTCCAGGGGCAGCGAACGATGCGCAGCCGCAGGGCGCGAGCGCGCGCATGACGCTCGTCCCGCCGGTCCTCGGCAGATGCACGAATGCCGCGTTGCGTTCGAAAAAAGCCGGCACGCCGCCGAGCTTAGGCCAAGGGAGCGTGAGTCCTGCGCTTGTAGAGAAGCCTCGTGAACGTTCTTGTCGCTTCGTTCTGCAACGGTCGTGGCGCTGACGATGCGATGCTCGCGGTGCGCACGCCCTCCGGCGAGTGGCAGCCGATCCGCGCCCCGGGATCGAGTCCAGCTTCCGCGTGCGGGCTCGCGACCGACGGGACGAACGTGTACTGCGCCTATACGCAAGACGACGCGTCACATATTGCCGTGTGGGACGTGTTCGCGCCGCGCTTCGTCGAGTCAATTCCGTTGCCGACGGTAATCGACGTGCATGCGCTCGTGCTCGACGGTGAGCACGTCATTGTTGCGTCGACGGGCAGTGACGAGGTCGTTCGCGTCAATCTCGCTGACGGAGACTGTGACATTCTGTGGCGGGCCGGGTCCGCGCCGAAGGACACGCACCATCTCAGCGGGTTGCTGATGCACGAGGGCCGCCTCCTCAGCACGGCATTCGGTCCGCGCCTCGGTCGATCGTGGGCCGACGCGGTCGATGGCTACATTTACGATCTCTCGAGCGGTGTGTACCTCGCCCGCGGCATCTATCAGCCGCATTCGCCGGCTTCGCATGAAGGAAGTCTCTACTTCTGTGAGTCGCCGCGCGGATTCATCCGCTCGTTGTACGGCGCCGTGCAGTTCGTTGCCGGATATGCGCGCGGTTTGGTGTTCACCGGCGGCGACTCCTACGCCGCGGGGTGCAGCGTTGCTCGGCGCGGGGACGGCGTTCATGCCGCCGGCTACAGTAATCCCGCCGATCCCGGCGCGCGTGCGGGAACGTGTGCGGTGTACTTCGGATCGCTGAGCGATTATGCGTTCTCGCGCGAAAGTCTGGAGCATCTAGGAGCCGAGATCTACGACATCCTCGCTATCGGGTAGCGTATCGCTCGATGTCAGCGACGCCCGAGTACCCGCCGAACAACGTTTCTGAGGCGCCAGCCCATCCCGGAATGGATGCCGACGATCTCCTTGGAGAGGGCGTCCGCGTCCGCTCTTGCACGCTCCTCGACTTCAAGGGCAAAGGCGCACGCCTGCTGCTCGAGCGCTTCGCGTGCGTCACGCTCCCGATCCCTTTCGACCTGAAGCACATTGAATCGCTCCGAAAGGAGGTCGAAGCGCTGCTGCAAGTCTGCAATCCTCTTCGCGTGCTCGGAGACGAGAGCATCGGCACGATCAGACGCCGCCAGATGCAGTCTTCGCTCGCGCTCGCATTGCTCAAACTCTTGCTCCAAGGTCTTGCGTTTGCGATCGAGTCGTTCGAGAGTGCGCTCAAGCCGCGCTACGCGACCTACTGCGTCGGCTAATGCGTCGTTTGCGATGGCAAAACGGCGCCCGAGCGCACGCACACGAGCGGCGTCCGAGATCGGCGATGCTCGAACGACGAACTGCAAAATCTCATGATCGGGATCGCCGAGGATCGCCTGGATCGTTTCGGCCGGAAACTCCTCGCGGCGGACCTTCGGGACCAGGTCAGATTCCTCGAAGAGCGGGAGCGTTGTTTGACGCATTTCGTCGATCGAGAAGCCGGCGTGCAACAGCAACTCATCGATCGTTTTGCGCGTGAAGAAGCGGAGGTGCGTCTCGTCGAGCAACCCCAGCTCCCGATATTCGAAACGGCCTGCAAGAAGAGCCAGGCGAACGGCGCCGTGACCGATGTTGGGGAACGATGCGACGACGTAACCATGAGCGCCAAGATGGGCTCGTGCGCTTTCGAGGATCTCGAGCGGGTTGCGCACATGCTCGAGGACGTCCCCGAATACGATGACGTCGAATTGGCGCTCGCCGAGAATGCGCGAAAGCGGCGTGACGTCCAGATCGGCGGCGAACGCTTCGTCGCAACGCTCTCGCGCACGTTCGAGAGCATGTGCGTTGACGTCGATGCCGGTGACCGAGCAACCCCGCCCGCCGAGGGCCTCGCCGAGATATCCGCTAGCGCAACCGACGTCGAGGACCCGCTTCCCGGCGCCGACCATCTCGAGCATCATACTCAGGGCATTGTTCGGCGGGGGCGCCTCCCCCAAAATCTCGTGGTGCGCCGGGTACTGTTTAGCCGAACTGTCGGCGAACATTCGCTTTTCCCACCTTGAATCTCTAATTCGCCGGTTCCGTATATTCTGCTTCCACCCCGCGCTGCGAGTCGCGCCATAAAGCCTTCTTACCTGGGAGCTGATTATCGCGCCCCATTACTTCTTACCGTGGCGGCGGCTTGGGCTGCATGTCTGCGAGCCCCTCCCGGTGTGAAGGGCTGCTGGAGAGCGGCCCGGATGCGGGGG
>DATJTX010000008.1 GCA_035502855.1 Candidatus Baltobacteraceae bacterium | reverse complement strand
CTGCGCAATATCCGGAACGCCGGTGCCCGCGTCGGCACGCGTACCGAACTCGTCGATCCGGCATTGGAACGCCACGGCTTAGCGCGAGCGGCTGCCGGCCAGTTTGTACTCCACGAAGCTGCGGGCCAAGAGGTTCGTGAGGAAGACGAAGATCATCAGCAGCGCGGCGGCGGCGTACGCAAGCTGGTGCGACGCTTCGAAAGGCTGACTGATGTACGTCCATACGACGTACGTCAGATACCCGACCGGTGAATGCGTCGGCGCGAGCGAGGGCATGTAGTTCGACCAACCCGCGGTGTAGATCAGCGGCGCCGTTTCGCCCAGGCCGATGCCGGTGGCGACGAGCAGGCCGGTGAGAATGCCCGGCAGCGCATACGGAAAGTTGATCGACGCGACGACCATCGCCGGACGCGCGCCGAGCGCGGCGGCGCCTTCTTTGAGTGCGGTCGGCACGTTCGTGAGCGAAACGTCGGCTGCACGTACGACGTACGGCAGCATGAAGATCGCGAGCGCGAGCGATCCGGCGATCAGCGAGAAACCCCATCCCGCGATCTCGACCAGCGCCACGTAGAGAAAATATCCGACGACGATCGACGGGATGCCGGCGAGCACGTCGACCATGAAGCGAATCGTTCTCTTGCCCCACGGCGGCGCAAACTCGACCGTCCAGACCGCGGTTCCCAGACCGACCACGATGACCATGATCAGCCCGATGATCACGAGCAAGAACGTGCCGGCGATCGCGTTGGAGAGTCCGCCGGCGATACCGTGCGTCGGCGTAAAGAAGATTTCCGGTTTGAGCGCCGGCACGCCGCGCGCGAGCACGAACGCGAAGATCGCGAAGAGAATACCGATCACGGCGATCAGGCAGGCGACCGAAAGCGCCCACCAGGCCCGGCTCGCATAGGTTTTCGGCGAGACTCCGCGCATCACGGCGGCCATTAGGCGTGCCCTCCCTCACGGCGATCCGCCCCGCGCATGATGCCGCGCGCGATCACGTTGACGAGCAGGGTGATGATGAAGAGCACGCAGGCCAGTTCAGCCAGCGAGCGCTGCGCCATTCCGGACGCATCGGTCAAAGCGGATTCGAGTTGCGAGACGATTACCGCCGCGATCGTGTTGACCGGTGAAAAAACGTTCTGCGGAAACGAATTGATCGCGGCGCCGCACACCATCAGCACCGCCATCGTTTCGCCGAGGGCGCGGCCGAACGCGAGCAGCACCGAAGCAACGATCCCCTTGCGCACGCTGGGAAGCACCGCGCGAACCATCGCCTGCCAACTGGTGCTGCCGAGCGCCATGCTCGCTTCGAAGAGCGAATTCGACTGCGCGAGAATCACGTCGCGCGTGGTCGCCACCATGATCGGAATCACCATCAGCGAGAGAATGAACACCGACGCGGCCAAGCCGTTTCCGCTGCCCGCCGATCCTCCCAAAAAGGGAATGAAGCCGAGGTGCGTGGTGACCCACGGCGCAAGCGCGCCGCCGATCCACGGCACGAGCACCACCATGCCCCACAATCCGTACACGACCGACGGCACGCCGGCCATCAGTTCGACCAGCGCGTTGGCGAGCGGCCGAATCATCCGCGGAATGCGATAGACCAACGAGAGCGCGACCATCAGCGAGAGCGGCACCGCCACCACCATCGTCAAGAGCGCCGTGAGCGCCGATCCGAAGATGAAGACCAGTGCGCCGAACGCCGCACCCGCCTCCGCGGTGAAGCCGGCGCGGCTCACGGTTGCGCTGCCGTATTGATTCCCGATGTTCCAGATCGGGCTGGTGAAAAAGGCAATGCCGTTGAATCGAATCGCCGGATAGGCGTAGGCGATCAGGAAGAACAGCATCAGGAAAATGATCGCGAAGCTCGCCAGCGCGGCGAGCCCCGTGAGAGTACGCAGCACCGCCTGCGAACCGGTGCGTTGTAGTGTCGCCGGGGACGCCGCTTTCGCGGCGCCCCGTACGCTCAGGTTGATGGCAGCCATGCCCCTATTGGATCTTCTCGATCTGAGCTTTGCTCTTGGCGACGATCGAGGACGGTAAAGGCAAGAAGTGCACGGCGTCGAGGAAGCGTGCCGACTGTCCGCCGCTGCGTTCGAGCGACCAGTTGAGGAACGCCTTCAGCGCCGAAGCCTTCGCGCCGTCGCTTTGCTTCGGATTCACGATCGCGTATTCGTAGTTGATGATCGGATACGACTCGGCGCCCGGAGCGAAGATCAAGGAAATGCGCTCGTCGGACGGCGTTTGCGCATCGAGCGAGCGCGCCGCTGCGCCGATCGTCGTCGCGGTCGGGAGCACGAACTTGCCGCTGCGGTTTTCGAGCGCGGCATAGCCCAGCCCGGCCTTGTCGGTCTGATTGAGGAAGCTCACGCCGATGTAGGCGATGCCGCCCTTCGTATTCTGGCAGGTTTGCACCATGCCGGGATTGCCGGTCGCACCGACCGCGGTCGAAACCGACGGCCAGCTGATCGTCGTGCCGTATCCCGGCCCGCCGGCCCACGACGGCGTCGACTTGGTGAGGTACTGGGAGAAAATGAACGTATCGCCCGAGCCGTCCGAACGATGGATCGGAACGATCTGCAGGTGCGGAAGTTTGCTTCCGTACCGTCTGTTGATGTCTTTGATCTTCGCGTCGTCCCAGTACTGAATCTGACCCGAATAGATACCGGCGAGCACCGGACCCGAGAGGTTGAGGTGCACGTCGTTCAATCCGGGCACGTTGTAGTTGATCTGCTGCGCCGAGATTGCAAGCGGAATGTTCAGCATCGGGCTGTTCTTCATCTGTGCGTCGGCCATGTACGCGTCGGACGCGCCGATTTGCGCGACGCCGGAGATCGCCTGCGAGATGCCGGTGCCGCTCCCCGTACCCTGCGTCGTGATCTGCACGTCGCCATGGGCCTGTTGGTAGGCGGCCACCCAAAGGTTCATCAGCGGATAGAGCAGCGTCGAGCCGGTCTCCAAAATGTCGGTCGCCGCCAGCGCCCGCCCGCTGACGGACACGAGCAATAGCGCCGCGAGGGTCAGCGCCAAGGTCTTACGCATCAAGAAAACTCCTAAAAGCACGTGGGAGAAAACGAGCGGTAACGCTACCGCTCTCGACACTAGGTATGGTGCGGTGCGGCAAACTAAAGTGGCCTTAAAGCCGCCTTATCGACGCCTTAAGCTTCCCCGTCGTGCGATGATTCTAAGGAGGCGCTCCGGCCGTTGCCGAAACGGCCCCCGGTATGCCCGAGACCCTCACCCCATTGCCCGCGCTCCGTCACACGGCCGCTCACGTCCTCGCCTACGCCGTCCAAGATCTCTTCCCCGATGCCAAGCCGACCATCGGCCCGGCGATCGAAAGCGGATTCTATTACGACTTTGATCGTAGCGAACCGTTCACGAACGACGATCTCGAGCGGCTCGAAGCACGCATGCGGGCGATCGTCGACGCCGATTACGAGATGCGCGGTCAAACGGTGACGCGCGCCGAAGCGATCGAACGTTTTGCGGGCAATCCCTACAAAGTCGAACTGGCGCGCGAAATTCCCGAAGGCGAGCCGATCACGCTCTACACGATCGGCAACTTTACCGATCTCTGCCGGGGCGGCCATGCCCATCGCACGGGTGAGATCGGCGCGCTGAAGTTGACCAGCGTCGCCGGCGCGTACTGGCGCGGCGACGAGCACAACCCGATGCTGCAGCGCATCTACGGCACCGCTTGGCATACGAAGAAAGAACTCGAGGCCTACCTCGCCCAGGTCGAGGAAGCGCAAAAGCGCGATCACCGCCGGCTGGGTCACGAACTCGACCTCTTCTCGATCGAAGAAGACGCCGGGGGCGGACTCGTCTTCTGGCATCCCAAGGGCGCGATCGTCCGCGGCCTCATCGAAGAATTCATTCGCACGGGTCTGCGCGAGCGCGGCTATCAGCCCGTCGTCACGCCGCACGTCGTCAGCGAACGGCTCTTCGAGATCTCGGGCCACCTCGAAAATTTCGCGCAGGGAATGTTCGGCCCACTCGAAGTCGAGGAGCAGCGTTTTCGTCTCAAGCCGATGAACTGCCCCGGCCACATCCTGATCTATCGTTCGCAGCCGCGCAGCTATCGCGATTTGCCGATTCGCTACGCCGAATTCGGCACCGTCTATCGCTTCGAACGTTCCGGCGTGCTGCACGGTCTCACCCGCGTGCGCGGCTTCACCCAAGACGACGCGCACCTTTTTTGCACGCCCGAGCAATTGCAAGGTGAGTTCGAACAAACGCTCGACGAAGCGCTGCGCCTGATGAAAGCGTTCGGCTTCGCCGAGTTCGAATATTTTCTCTCGACCCGCGAAGAGCGGCTGCGCGGCGAGACCGATCCGATCGCGGAAGACGCGATCCGGCGCGCACTCGAGCGCTACGAGCTTCCGTATCAGATCGACGAGGGCGGCGGCGCATTCTACGGTCCGAAGGTCGACATCAACGTACGCGACGCGATCGGACGCAAGTGGCAGCTCGGCACGGTGCAAGTCGATTTCGTACTGCCCGAACGATTCGAACTGAAGTATCGCGCGAGCGACGGCCTCGATCATCGCCCGGTGATGATCCATCGTGCCCTCGCCGGCTCACTCGAACGCTTCTTCGGTATCCTGATCGAGCATTACGGCGGCGCGTTTCCGGCCTGGCTCGCGCCGGTGCAGGCCGTGCTCGCACCGATCTCGGAACATCAACTCGCGTACGCGCGTGAAATCGCCGCGCGGCTCGAGGGGATGGGATTCCGGGTGAGCGTCGACGAGAGCAACGAGAAGCTCGGCTACAAGATTCGGCACTGGAAGACGCAGAAAGTTCCCTACATCTTGGTCGTGGGCAAACAAGAAGCGGCAGACGGCACGGTCAACGTGAACGAACGCGCGGTCGAGGAGAAGCGCACCGTCTCGGTGAGCGAATTTGCCGACGAGCTCCAGCGAAAGGTCGACACCCGAGCATGAAATTTGTCATCTCTCGTCCCTCGACTTGGCTCGGGACAGGCTCCGCGAAGCGCAGTCGAGGGACCGCCCTGGTTTTTGCAGCGGCGTGTCTCGCGCTCGCGGCCTGCCAAGGGAGTTTCGGCAGCGGCGGCACCTCGGCGCCCGGAGGCGTCAATCCGCCGGTCAACGCCCAGATGCCCGCTTCGCCCGCGGCCGAGCATCCCGAGGCGAAGCGCTCGGGTGAAGTCGCCGCGACCACGCCGCCCGGCGACACCGTCACCTATCCGGTCGCCGACGCGCCGAACGGTCTGAAGTGCCCGCAAGATCAGGGTTTTTCGTGCACGCTCAAGTTCACGGTTGCGGCAACGCCGACACCGTCGGGCTCGCCCTCGGCATCGCCCTCGCCGACGCCGACGCCGACACCCACGCCGACACCGACGCCCACGCCGTTCGGCGGCGCATCACCGCTCTTCACGCCGACGCCCTCGCCCAGCGCATCGCCGGCGACGAGCGGACCCCACATCACGCTCACCATTGCGGGCCTGCCGAAAAACGCGCCCAAGATGACCAGCCCCAATCCAAAGGCGGTCGCAACGGTCGCACTCATTGCGCTGCGCATGCGTACCGACGCCGACATCACGATCACGGGCAAGACGATGGCCGACTTCACCCTACCAAAGGAACAGATCGGCGGTCGCGGTTTCGCGGTGCAGCTCTTCCGCGAGAGCGTGCACAAACGCAAGGTCGACGATACGTTTTACGGCTCGTATTCCGAATCGAGACTCGACGGGACGACGCTGCACTTCGAACTCGATGCGCCGAACCTGCCGGTCAAGAAGGATGAAACGTGGCTGCTCGTGCTCTACGGCGACGAACTTCCCGAGCTGAGTCCATCACCGAGCGCATCGGCCTCATCGAGCGCGTCACCGAGTGCCTCGCCGAGTGCATCACCGAGCGCCTCGCCCTCGCCGTCCGCATCACCGTAACCCATTGTCATCCCGAGCCCTTCGACTCGCTGCGCTCGCTCAGGACAAGCTCCGCGAGGGACCACCGAAATGACCATCCTCGGTATCGAGACGTCGTGCGACGACACCGCGACCGCGATCGTTCGCGACGGCCGCGACGTGCTCGCGAGCGTCTCCACCAATCAGGACGCGTTTCACGCGAAGTACGGCGGCATCGTGCCCGAGATCGCGAGCCGTCAACACGTTGCGCTGCTCTCTGCCGCGGTCGACGACGCACTCGGACGCGCCGAGATCGCGTTGCGCGACCTCGATGCGATCGCGGTCACGCGCGGCCCCGGTCTGATCGGCAGCCTCGTCGTCGGTGTCGCGGCCGCCAAAGCGCTCGCGTTCGCGCTGAACAAACCACTCTACGCGATCAATCACTTGCACGGCCATATCTTCGCCGCGTTTCTCGACCGCGACCACGAACCGCCGTATCCGTTTCTCGCGCTGCTCGTTTCCGGCGGACACTCGCAACTCGTCGACGTGCGCTCGGCGACCTCGATGCACGTCATCGGCCGCACGCGCGACGATGCCGCCGGTGAGGCCTACGACAAAACGGCGCGTCTGCTCGGCTTACCGTATCCCGGCGGGCCGCGGCTCGACGCGCTCGCTCGCGGGGGGAATCCCAAGGCGCATGCGTTTCCGCGCCATCGCCCCGATATCGGTACGCTCGACCTCTCATTTTCCGGATTGAAGACGTCGGTCCGATACTTTCTCGAATCCGACGAAGGCAAACGAGCGAATCCGGCCGACGTCGCGGCGTCGTTTCAAGCCGCGGTCATCGACGTGCTGATGGCGCGCGTCGATTCGGCCTTCGCACGCGGCGAGTACCGCGCGCTCGTCGTCTCCGGCGGCGTCGCCGCTAACTCGGAATTGCAATCGCGCGTGCGCGCGTGGAGCGCGGCGCGCAACGTGCCTGCCTTCATCCCGCCGCCGAAATACTGCACCGACAACGCGGCGATGATCGCCGCGGCCGCGTACCACCAACGCCCGATCGCGCGCGTCGACCCACTCACGCTCTCGGCCGACCCGAACCTTCCGTTCGAACCCGCCGCCTAGGGAAGCTCTGAAGAAGTCCATGCACCGATCGTTATGGCCCCGATGGCCGCAGACCCGAGGAGTCGGCGAGGGAGCATAGCCGGGGTGTTCTGTGACCGAGCCGACGACGATGGAGATGCGCCATCGCGGCCACAACCCTTCGGGCAAGGGCATTTTCCGGTGCGGGTCTTCGTTGCATCCTCGGTCACAGAGCGCGTTGCTATGCTCCCTCGGATGCGCCTCGATTCGCACCGGAAAATGCTCCTTGCGATCGGTACAGCGACCTCTTCAGAGCTTCCCTAGGGCAAGGCGTCGTTTTACGCTGAATCGAATACAGAACCATGGATTCGCGCGAGGACCGCGCCGCGAGACGGCGCGCGACGTGGACCGGTTTCGTCGCACACTCGGCTACAGAGGCTGCGGCATACGAGCGCGCGGCCGCGACGGCTATGCCGCCGGCAGAACGCGTCGAGGCAATTTGGGAACTCGTGCTGCGCATGCGGTGGGGAGACGATGCAGCAGAATACCGACTTGATCGAACTGTTGGCCGCGTTGAACGCCGAAGGAGCTAGATTTCTGATCGTTGGCGCCTATGCGTTTGCCTTTCTTCGTTGTGACTGCCTTGCAACACATCCTACGCTGCAACCGGCTCCGCACCGGTATCCGGGAGTCTTGAGAGCGCCAACTGCGCTCGCCGGCGGATCTCCAGCGCCGCGTTGACGTCCGCATGGGTCGAAAACCCGCAGCGAACGCACGTAAAGCGCCTTCTCCGTCGACTTTCTCGCTCGCAAGCGCCGCACTTCGCGCAGGTCTGCGATGAGAAATGGGGGTCTACCTCAACCACCATACGCCCAGCCTCTGCCGCTTTAGCGATGATGAATCCTCGAAGTAGACCAAAACTTGCATCGAGCATCCGCCGATTCAATCCAGCTTTGGCCGCGACGTTGCGGCCCGGCTCCTGGAGCGTGCCTTTTGCGCTGCGCGTCATGTTGCGCACGTTGAGCGCTTCGATCGCGATGACGCCTGTGCAGGCGACAATCTTGCCCGCCAGCGTATACAGCGTCTGCCGGCGACGATTCGCTTCCCGTTCCTTGGCGCGCGCTAAGCGCAGTACCGCGCTTTTGCGGGCGGGATCGTGCCGATTCAGAGGGCGGCCGCGTGAATCGCGCTGCGTGATCGCCTCGAGCGCGCGCTGATGATGAGCGATACGCTGCCGATTGCGCTCGGCGTGCGCGGGATTATCGTGTAATCGGCCTTCGCTGGTTGCCGCCAGTACGTGAATGCCGCGGTCGACACCGACGATCCGCCGCAGGTCGACCGGTCCTTGCACCTCGGCTCGTTCGCATTC
The DNA here is from genome assembly GCA_035502855.1 of Candidatus Baltobacteraceae bacterium. Taxonomy (NCBI): domain Bacteria; kingdom Bacillati; phylum Vulcanimicrobiota; class Vulcanimicrobiia; order Vulcanimicrobiales; family Vulcanimicrobiaceae; species Vulcanimicrobiaceae bacterium. Next base: position 501 of record DATJTX010000008.1, on the reverse strand, counting down.
GAAACAGGCGTACCAGCGGCCGTTACGTTCCAGGATCCATGCCCGCCCGAACGGGGGGACCGATCGGCCTTTACGCAGCCTCACGCGGCCGATGCCGGGAATCCTCACCGAGCGTTGCGCCACATCGAACGTGAGCGCGCGATTGCCGTGTGGAAATGTCAGCTGCTTCCAGCGGGCCGCCGGCTTGAAGCGCGGAAAGCCCGGGGTCTTGCTTCGCTCGATGCGTCGGAAGAACGCCTGCATCGCCAGATCGAGGCGATGCAGTACGGCGTCTTCGCATTCTCGGTAGACTGCCGCAAGGCGGCCGTCAAGACGGTCCATCGGCTTGCGCAGTGCCGTGATTTCCGAGTACTGCATCCTGGCAGAAATCTTCACCTTACGCAGACGGTATGCGTCGCGACGCTCTTGGAGCAGCGCGTTGTACAGTTCCCGCGTGACGTTCAGCGCAAAGCGAAGGCGCTCCGCCTGACGGAACGTGGGATACAGCCGCACGCGTTCGAT
>DATJTX010000007.1 GCA_035502855.1 Candidatus Baltobacteraceae bacterium | reverse complement strand
TCACCGAGCGTTGCACCGCATCGAACGTGAGCGCGCGATTGCCGTGTGGAAATGCCAGCTGCTTCCAGCGGGCCGCCGGCTTGAAGCGCGGAAAGCCCGGGGTCTTGCTTCGCTCGATGCGTCGGAAGAACGCCTGCATCGCCAGGTCGAGGCGATGCAGTACGGCGTCTTCGCATTCCCGGTAGACTGCCGCAAGGCGGCCGTCAAGACGGTCGATCGGCTTGCGCAGTGCCGTGATTTCCGCGTATTGCATCCTGGCAGAAATCTTCACCTTACGCAGACGGTATGCGTCGCGACGCTCTTGGAGCAGCGCGTTGTACAGTTCCCGCGTGACGTCCAGCGCAAAGCGAAGGCGCTCCGCCTGACGGAACGTGGGATACAGCCGCACGCGTTCGATGCGTTTCACGCTTCCTCGAGTCTAGCGACTATCAATGCCATACGCCTGGCAGTCACCTCGGTTGCAGGTTCGGCCCGTTCGTGGCTTCACGGCTACGCCTTACCATCACAACTCACTGCGCTCGTGCAGGCGGTTACACGCCGTCCTGGCGCTCCAAGGGAAGAATGGCTTTCGCGGTCCCTCGACTACGCTGCGCTCCGCTCGGGATGACAAGTGCAGCAGTCCCTCGACTCCGCTTCGCGGAGCTTGTCCTGAGCGAGCTCCGCGAGTCGAGGGGCTCGGAATGACAAAGCCCCTCGACAAGCTCAATGCAAGGCCGAGCGGATTGCCTCGATCGTTTCGTCGATATCCGCAACGCTGTGGGCGGTCGAGACGAACATCACTTCGTTCTGGCTCGGCGGGAGCAAAATTCCGCGATCGAACATCGCATGCCAGTAGCCGGCGTACCTCTTCGCATCCGCGGCGAGCGCGTCGTCGTAGTTCCGATTCGGCGGTCCCGGGCGGAATTTGAAATCGACGATCGACTCGTGCTGCACCACGGCATACGGGAGACCGAGACCGGAAAAGATCGCGCGAATGCCGCCGGCGAGTGCTTCCGCGAGGCCGCGCATGTGGTCGTAATACTCGGGATGCGCTTCGAGCAGATCCAGCACCCGGTGCGCCATCGCGACGCAGAATGGATTGCCGCCATGCGTGCCGCCGGTGAACGTCGCACCGATCGGCGCGAGCACGGCCATCACGTCTTCGCGGCCGCCGAAGGCCGCGATCGGCGCGCCGCCGCCCATGATCTTGCCGACGATCGTCATGTCCGGCTCGATGCCGGCGCGCGCCTGCGCGCCGCCCAATCCTAATCGCAGCCAGGTGATCACTTCGTCAAAAATCAGCAGCGCGCCGTAACGCGCCGTGCGCTCGCGCAGCCCTTCCAAAAACCCGGCAACCGGCGTGACGTAACCCATGTTCCCGACGACCGGTTCCACGATGATCGCCGCCAGTTCGTGCTCACGTCCGGCCAGAAAGCGATCGACGTCGGCGAGATCGTTGTAGCGCGCGACGACGACGTCGCGCATCACGCCTTCGGGGATACCGCTCGCCCGTGCATCCGGCGTGTGCGCCGACGCGCCGGCATCGAGCAGCGCGAAGTCCGAGTGACCGTGATAGTTGCCGGCAAACTTCAGCACGAGCGAGCGTTGGGTGAAGGCGCGCGCGACGCGGATCGCGCTCATCACCGCCTCGGTTCCGGTGGTCACGAAGCGCATCCGCTGCATCGAAGGAAGATGGCCGCGGATTCGTTCGGCGAGCCGTATCTCTTCCGGATGCGTCGCGCCCCAGACGAAGCCGTCCTGCGCGATCGCATCGAGCCCCGTCACCAGCGCAGGGTGCGTGTGGCCGAAGAGCAGCGGGCCATAGGCCATGACGTAATCGACGTACCGCCGCCCCTCTTCATCAAACGCGTGCGCGCCCCGCGCGCCTGCCTGCACGAACATCGGGCCGCCGACGGCCCAACCCGAACGCACCGGCGAATCGCAGCCGCCGGCCAGGACCGCGTGCGCGCGTTGAACGGTTCGGCTCAGTCCGGTCTGCATGTTCACTGCGGCGCCGCCGGGTGCAACCATTTGGGCCCTCCTACGGTTAGGGGTAGCGTTACAGGTTTTCGAATTCCGCGGTCCCACCTTTTCTACAGTGTACTAACGAGTCTCGAACCCCAGGACAAATCCAGAGTTAGGAGACTCGTTCATGTATAGAGATGAAACGCTCAGCTGTATCGACTGCGGACGCCCGTTCGCGTTCACGACCGGCGAGCAAGAATTCTTCGCGATGAAGGGCTTTACCAATAAGCCCAGCCGCTGTGCGGATTGCCGGGCGGTGCGAAAAGCGCGCCAGCCGCAAACCGCCGGCGCCGGCTACGGCCGCCGTGAGATGTTCCATGCAACGTGCAGTCAGTGTGGAGGGCCGGCCGAAGTGCCGTTCCAGCCGCGTACCGACAAGCCCGTGTACTGCCGGAGCTGCTTCACGTCGCGCCACGCCGGCTACCGCTGAAGATAGCGCGGGCTAGCCGCGCGCCTTTAGAGGCGCCCCTGCGGGGGCGCCTTTTTTGTTTCGCCGAATAGGGAGATTGTGCCGCACCTAGAGATTCAGATCACCCCGCAGAGCAACATCAAGGAGCTGGTCGCCGCCCTGCCCATCGCGGCCGATGTGCTGAGTCAGTTCGGTCTGGGCTGCGCCGGCTGCGGCGTAAGCAAATACGAGACGGTGGAGCAAGGCGCGAAGGCGCACGGACTGCGCGTCGAGCCGATCGTCGCCGCGCTCACGCAAGCGCGGCTCTCGGGTTTCGTTCCGCTGATTTCAAACGAAGATCGCACGCCGGCGCGCCGCGCGCCCGGCGCCTTCACCGGCCGCGCCAAGATCGCGCACGTCATACCCGTTATGTCGGGCAAGGGCGGCGTCGGAAAGTCACTCGTCACCGCGCTGCTCGCGCTCGGACTACGCCGCAAACATCTCGCGGTCGGCATTCTCGATGCCGACATCACCGGACCGTCGATTCCGAAACTTTTCGGTTTGCACACGCCGCTTGCGATCGAAGCTGATCCCAACGCGCCGAAAACGGCGCAAGGCAATCCGCAGCCGTTGATGGTGCCCGCCGTTTCGCGCAGCGCGATCGAAGTGGTCAGTTCGAATCTGCTCACCGACAAAGAAGACACTGCGATGATCTGGCGCGGACCAATTCTCTCCGGCGTGATCCGCCAGTTCTACGAACAGGTGCTCTGGAGCGACCTCGACGTACTGCTGATCGATCTGCCGCCGGGAACCTCGGACGCTCCGCTGACGGTTCTGCAATCGCTCTCGGTCGACGGCGTCGTGCTGGTGACGATGCCGCAGGCGCTGGCGACGATGATCGTGCGCAAAGCCGCGAACCTGGTGCACCAGCTCAAGAAACCGATTCTCGGCGTCGTCGAGAACATGTCGTACTTTACGGCTCCGGATACCGGCGAGCGCTACGAGGTCTTCGGGCCTTCGTACGCCGATCGCGTCGCGGAGCTGGCGCATGCGCCGGTCTTCGCGCGCATTCCGATCGATCCGCGCAAGGCCGCACTGGCGGACGAGGGACGCGTCGAAGAGATCGACGACCCCGTCTGCGACCAACTCGCCGCGGCGCTGCTCGAATCGTTGCTCGCGCATCCCAAACCCAAAGAGACCATCTCGTTGGTATGAGAGCGTTGGCCGGCGCTTCCCTCGCACTGCTCTTGGCCGCGGCACCTCAGCCATCATCGTCGCCGCAGCAGACCCAATGGCTCGGTATAACGCTGGGCGAGACGCAAGCAAACGTCTATGCACGATTCGGTGAAGCCGGGTTTGTCGCGCAGTTAGCCGACGGCGACAATTTCATCGCTTACGCGCTCGATGAGGGGAGAGCCGCGTTTTACGTCGGTTTTCACCGCGGGTACGTCGTAAGTATGCAGCTCGCGCGCCCGGTCTTCGCGCGCCCGTCGATTCCGGCATCGGCGTTAGCCGATCCGCTCGGCATCACGCTCGGAATGCACTTGAGCGAAGTGGTCGGGAAGCGAGGACCGGGACGGCAAACGATCGACGCACGGCAGCGTCCGACGCTCACTTACAGCGACCCGAGCGGTGCGACCTGGACCTACGCGTTTCGCAACGATCTCGTCGATTCCATCGCCTTTGCGGCACCGAAGGATGCCTTCGACGGGCTCCCGCGCGCTTCTGCGCCGGCGACGCACGGCGGCACCTCGTTCGCCGATGCCTTGCTCGACGGCGCAACCGACGAGTTCAGCGGCGCAATGGACGAGGAGATGTATCTTCTCACGCTGCGCTGCAACAAGAATGGCGATGCATTTCGAGAAGCCTCGCAAGCGCTCGCGAATTACGAGGGTCATCCGTACGACGTCCTTCACCTCGTATGCCCCCGCGGCGACGAAACGCGCGACATCTACTTTGCTATCGGCTCGTTCTTCGGGAAAATGTGATCCTTTATTTTCTGCGCCACGGTCCGGCCGGCGATCGCGAGACGTGGCAGGGTTCCGACTTCGACCGGCCGCTCACGCCGGACGGGCGAAAGCGCATCGCACGCGAAGCACAATCGCTGCGCGAACTAAAGCTCGTACTCGACGTCATCGTCACCAGCCCGCTCGTGCGCGCGCGTCAAACCGCCGAGATCGTCGCCAAGGAACTGCGCTTGCACGACGCACTCGTCGAGGACGAGCGGGTCGATACCGAGTTTTCGCTGGAGCGGCTGGCGAGATTGCTCGATGACCATCATGACGTCGACGCGATCATGCTCGTGGGTCACGAGCCGTCGATGAGCGAGGTGATCAGCCTGCTGATCGGCGGCGCCGATCTCGACTTAAAGAAAGGGAGCGTCGCCGCGGTCGACGTCCGCGGCGGTTCGCCGCTGACCGGCCGTCTGATCTGGTTGGCCTCACCCAAACTCCTCGCGCATGGTGTTAGACTCCGTGATGACAAGGACCGCACGATGAGCCATACTCGGCGAAGTGTTGTGAGTGACACTTCGGACGCAGTGATAGCCCCTGCGTCCGATTCTATATCCTGATAGTTAACCGCCGATTGAATCGTGTCAGTGCGGGTGGTGCCAGCCCCCGGCCGGCATCACCATGATCACGTTCTGCGCGTGCATCGGGCCGCGATCGACCGAGGCGCGGAAGCGGCCGGTGATCGTTTGCGTTTGCCCCTCGCTCACCGTGGCGCTTCCGAACTGCACGACGTTGACGCACTGCGCATCGCAGAGTTGATACTGCGTGATCGTACCGCGCGGGCCTTGCTTGGTCTGCACGTTCTTGACGGTCCCGGTGACGGTGACGCTCTGGCGGTCGTACGTCGACGCCCCGGCGACGACGGCTGAAGGTGCGAGCGCCGTGTCCGCACATGCAACGCCGGCCGAGATCGCGAGCACGGCCGCGAGGGCGAAAAAGTGTTTCATGGGTACCTCTTATGGATTAGAGACGATGATAACGTTGCGCGCTTGAATGATGCCGTTGGAAAAGATCGTATGGAACGTCCCGGCAACGGTGAGCGACTGCCCCGGTGCGAACGAAGGCCGGGTGAACTCGACCACGTTGATGCAGCGGCTGTCGCAGAGCGCAAACTGCGAAACCACGCCGCCCGGGATCGCTCGAACCGTGACGTCCTCCACGATGCCGATCACGGTGACGTTCTTGCGCTCGTACTTCGCCGGAGCGGCGAGAATGCCCGAGGGCGCAAACAGGGTCGCGGCCCGGGCCGAGGAGCGCACCGCCAAACCGAACGCGGCGGCGAGCATCAGCGCGATGAAGAGTGCTCGCAAAACCCGTTCGGGCAACCGCTTGGCCAAATTGACACCGTGAGGCACCGCGATTGCTCCGCCGAGGGCAAGGGCGATTCCTGGAATCCACGCAACGTCGCGCGCAAAACCATAGGTCACGATGCTCACCACGGTCCCCGGAGCAACCAGCGCGAGGCCCATCCCTTGAGCGACGACTTGGCTCAACCCGAAGAACATCGACATCATCGGCACGGCGAAGATCGCGCCGCCGACGCCGAACAATCCTGAGAACGTTCCACCGACCGCTCCGATCAGCGCCGCCAGCGGCCAGGGGTAATGGTGTTTGGCTACGGCTCGCTGGGGACCAAAGGTGCGCCACGCCATCTGCGCCGCAATGGCTGCGATGAAAATCGCGAAGGCCATTCGCAAGAGCCCGCTCGGCATCGTGGTCGCGAAGTGGGCCGCGACGTAGGTACACGGTACGGCCGAAACCGCGAGCGTGACCGCCAAACGCACGTCGAATCCAACTTTGTGGAAGTAGTTCCACAGTCCGAGCAGGACGTTCGGCACGATCATCACCATCGCCGTTCCCTGCGCCGCCTGTTCCGAATATCCGAAGAAGACCCCGAGCACCGGAATACCGATGAGTCCACCTCCGATACCGAAGAGACCACCGACATAACCAAAGACGAGGCCGCAGAGAAAATAGACGGCAATGCTCAGCATGGGTCACACGTTCGCGGCATCGTTCGTAGAGTCTGGTGTTGAGTGAGATTCTTTTCGGCCCGTTCGTGCTGAGCATGCCCGAGCAGCAGCTGTGGCATGCCGGTTCGCCCGTGATGCTCAAGCCCAAGGAAGCCGAACTCCTCGCGTTCCTCGCCCTGCAGCGCCCGAGGACCATCTCCAAAGACGAGATCATCGAGCGGCTCTGGCGAGGCGCCGCGGCGAGCGACGCCGCGCTGACCCAAACCGTCTATCGCTTGCGGCAGACGCTCTCGCAGCACGGAGGCGACCGCGAGTTCATTCGCACCGTGCCCGGCATCGGTTTGCAGTTCACCGGTGGTTCGCCGATCGAAGCAACAAATCAGTCGCCCGATTTCCAGCGCGCCGAATTTCCGCTCTTCCAGCAAGCGGTCTCGAAGTTTCGCCGCCGGACCGAGGGCGCAATCATCCAGGCCATCGGGCTCTTCGAGCGTATCTGCGAGCGCGACCCCGACTATCTTGCGGCCCGCATCATGCTTGCCAAGGCCTATATTGCCGCCGGCATCCGGCTCTTCTACGAACCGTACCGAGCCTATTGGCTCGCAAAGTGCACGCTCGCCACCGTCATCGAAGACGATCCTTCTTCGGCCGACGCGTTCGCCGCGCTGGCAACGCTGCTGCTCTTTTTCGGTGCGAATCGCGAACAGACGCGCAGCGCGGTCGAGCATGCGCTGGTGCTCGGTCCGCAGTTGCCCGCCGCGCACAGCGCTGCCCTTTGGGAGCGCCTCGCCCGCCAAGATTTCGACGCGGCGCTGACCCAAGCCGACTTGGCCGTGAGCGCACGGCCCGCTTCACCGAACGCGACCTCGCAGCTCGGGATAGCGCTCTATATCGCGGGCCGGTACGACGAGGCGCGCCGCTATTTCGAAAACGCGCTCACCCTCGATCCCGAACACACGCCGGCGATCTTCTATGATGCGTGTTCGTGCACGATGCTGGAAACCTATGACCTCGCTCTGCGCCGGCTCGAGCGCATCAGCGGCCCGGACATGGCAACGCGCGTCGCGGCGACGCGTGGAATCATCGCCGCCCGGCGTGGGGATCGCGCGCAAGCGCGCGATGCGATCGCGTTGCTCGAGCGCTCACCGATGCCGGCGGAGATCTCGCTCAGCGCCGTGCATCTCGCGTTAGGGCACAACGAGACCGCGGCAGAATTGCTGCAGCGCGCCCTCATGACGCGCGAGCCGGCGCTGTTCATTGCCGCGATCGATCCGCTCTATGCCCCGCTGCGGCGGACGCATGCAGACCTGATACGCACGATCGAACGTGGACGGCCGCCGCTTTGCGATCGCTGTGCGGAGCCGTTACGTTCGAGCGAATTGAACGAATTTTTTCGCATGTCGCTGTGTGCGCGCTGCCGCGCGCTTCACTTGGCTGCGCCGGGCACCTCGCACGACTCGAACGCGATATCGTAAATACCGACGTCGTAGCCCTGTGGTGACAGACGCAGGTCGTGGTGTCCGAAGTTCTTGTTCATGATCAGATCGTACGCACGGGGAGCATCGACCAGCACGTACGACTTTCCGCTCGCGTCGTATTGCAGGTCCGCTCCGGCGTCCTCGCGCGGCACGGGGGCACCGTCTTCGCTCACGTCGACGCGTGAAGGACCGCGCCCCGGCGACATCACGACCGACACCTGTATCGCGTGGTACTCCAGCTCGAAGTAACCACCCCCGCCGCCAAAAAAGACGCCCTCGGGATTCGCGTGCCAGTAGCCGTCGAGATAGACCGCGCCGTCACGGTGATTGCCGCCGCGATCGGCGTAGTCGAGATCGGTCGCGGGATTCCCGAACGACGGCGCGTCGGCAATCGGCGCACGCCCGGTCAAAATCTCCGGGGTCATCGGATAACACACCGCGCCGGGTTTATCGTAGTTGTCTTGCGGCAGGAGCGCCATCAGCGGCGGCAGCGCGAGGCTCGGGTTTCCCGCGCGCAGCAGCGCCTGAATCTTCGATTCGGTCAATTGGTAGTTGCCCTCGCCGGTATTCACGTCGACGAGCCGGCCCTGCTGGTCGAAGAGCATTTCGGTCGGCCACACCTCAACGCCGTAGCGGGACCAGATCGTGTGATTGGGATCCACGATCACCGGCCAGGTAATGCCAAGCTGCTTGGCCCCCTCTTCGACATTTTTGGGTTGCCCCGAGAAATCGAATTCGGGAGACTGCACGCCGACGATCGTGAAGCCGTCGTCGTGATAGCGCTTGTACCACTCCCGCAGATACGGCAGCGTGCGCAGACAATTCAAGCACGTGTATTCCCAGAAATCGACGAGCACGACCTTGCCGCGCAGAGCGCTCGGTTGCAGCGGCGGGCTGTCGAACCAGGCGCTGCCGCCGTCGAACGAGGGCATCGTGGAGCCTTCGGCGAGCGCGCAGAGCGCGAAGATAGCACAGAGCGCCACGCATGAACGTACAATTTGCATCGACACTATCGTCCCATCTTTACCGTCGTTGCGCTTGACACGATCTAACGTGCGTGTTGTTTCGCGTTATGCATGCTGAGCTACTCCTGTGCCATGCTTGAGGCGCGATGTTGCGCGGCCGCGTGCCGCGTGTTTTCGCATACTTCTTTAGGACACCAGAAATGAGGAAAACCAACGCATGAAACGCTCAACGCTACGGCGTTCTGTGGTGGGACTCGCTATGGCCGTCGCATTTTTCTGCCAGGGAACATGGGTACTGGCGGGAACAACCGGCGGCTTGAGCGGGACGGTAAACGACACGAGTGGCAAACCGATAGCGGGTGCGGCCGTCAAGGCTACCTCGGCGTCGCAAATTGCCACTACCACCACCGACGCCTCGGGACACTTCGTGTTCCTCTCGCTGGCACCGGATACATATACGGTGTCGCTCGAAAAAGCAGATTACGATCCTATCTCGATCGCGGGCATCACGGTCTTTGCCGACCAAACGCAGACGCTCGCCTTTACGATGAAACCACGGCTCAAGATCATCGCGACGACCGTTTCGACGGCACCGGGCGCACTCATCAGAGCGGGCACGACCTCCGACGTGTACTCGGTAAATGCGGCGACCAGTGCCAAAGTTACCGGCCTGGGCGGCGGGGGCGGTCTCGACAACGCCTATTCGGCGATCGCGACGATGCCCGGCGCCTACGTGCCGGTCGGCCAAATGGGCTGGTTCCAGACCGTCTATATTCGCGGCGGTGACTTCGATCAAGTCGGCTACGAAGTCGACGGCGTTCCGGTCAACCGCTCGTTCGATACCTATCCATCGAATACGGCAACCTCGCTCGGTCAACAGGAAGTGCAGGTCTATACCGGCGCTGCGCCGGCCGATGCGCAAGGTCAAGGTCTGGCGGGATACATCAACCAGGTGATCAAGACCGGCACGTATCCCGGCTACGCCTCGTCCGATCTGGGCGTCGGCTTCCCAACGTTTTATCACAAAGCAAACGTGGAGGTAGGAGGCGCCTCGCCGGACCGGCTCTTCTCATATTACGTTGGTCTCGGCGGATACAACCAGGACACGCGCGTCTACGATCAATTCGACGGCGCGTCGATCAGCAACGCGTACGGCTCCGTCTTTACGCCGTGCCCGGCTGCGCCGACGGCGAGTCTGCCGTCGTGTTACGTGAACGGGACCTGGATGCCGGGTCAGAGTGTCTTCACGACCGGCAACCCAGCCGACGGTGTGGTAACGCCCGGCTTCGTGAACTCGCCTTTCTCAGCGGACGTCTTTCCGACCACGCTGTACGACCGCGATACGGTGCTGAATTTCCATTTCGGCATTCCGCACAAACACGACGGCGGCCGTGACGACATCCAAGCGCTCTACGAGACTTCGTCAATCGATGAATATCTCTCGAACGCGATTACCGACTTCGGCAATCTCTTCAGCAACCCGGCGCTCGGAATCGGCACCTCGATTCCGTATCTGTCGGGCAACGTTTACACCGGCGGGCTGAATACCGCGATCAATCCGGCGAACATCAGCAGCCAAATCTCGCCGTATACGTGGCCCGACGCGCAAGGGTCGACCTTGCCAGTCAACAACCGCGATGACGAGCAGATCAACGATGCCATCATCAAAGTGCAATATCAGAAGAACTTCGGTTCCAATGCCTATCTGCGCATGTACGGCTACACCGACTACTCCAACTGGCTCAACTACGGTCCGGACGGTGTCGCGTACTATCTGGAGACGGGAGTCGATCAGTACTCGATTCCGGCCGACTATCAGGTCAGCTCGCACACGCGCGGCTTCAGCGCGGAGTTTGCCGATCAGCTCAACCCTGAGAACTTGCTGCAAGTACAAGGCTCGTACACGACGGCGAGCTCCGAACGCACCAACTCGTACACGGGGTTCGAGAGCAACGGCATGCAGATGGCAACGCTGGTGAGCTCGGCGGATCCCGACTCGGGGATCTGCTACATGCCGAATGGAACACCCACCGGCTGCAGCACGATACAGGGCTACGCCCCGGGTAACGTCACCGTCGGTGCGGCGGCCACCGGTGGAGCGGCAGCCTTCGCCCCGATCACCGGAACCTGCGGCGGCGCGCCGTGCGAATGGCTCGCCACCGAGAACGGCTACGACGGCGAATACAACGACGTCACGCCGCAATTCTACTCGGGCGCGATCACCGATAATTGGGATCCGACCGATAAGCTGCATTTCAACGTCGGCGTCCGGTTCGACGACTTCGGATTCGTCCCGAATAGTACGGCCGGCGGTGCGCGTAACTTCTGGTTCAATGCCTGGAACAACGAGATGTGTTACAACACGGCGTCGCCGGGTAGCGCAGCGGTTCCGCTTCCGGTGGTGACGACCGCCGTCAACGCGAGCAATGGAGGGTGCACCAACACGGCGGTCGAGGGAGCGCCGTTCGGCACCGGTTATGTCCCGGCAACACTTACGAACGACCCCGTTACCAACACATTCGAAGTGTGGCAGCCGCGCGTTGGGCTTACGTACACGCTCAACCCGCTCAACGTGATCCGAGCCAGCTACGGCCGGTACGATCAAGCGCCGACGACGGCGTTCGAAGAGTACGACACGCTACAGCAGGATCTGCCGGATTATCTCGGGCCGACGTTTTTCGGCTACGGCCGCACGAGCCCGACCTATCCGATCGCTCCCGAAGTCTCCAACAACTACGACCTGTCGTGGGAGCACCAGTTCAAAGGAACGGACTGGTCGATGAAGATCACGCCTTTCTATCGCAAGACACAAGACCAGATCCAGGAGTTCTTCCTCAACGTCACCACCGGCTTCGTCTCGGGTTTGAACATCGGCGCGCAAACGAATCGGGGCTTCGAGTTCGACTTGCAGAAAGGTGACTTCTCACGAAACGGCCTCTCGGGATTGCTCGCATTCACCTACACCAATGCGTACGTGAATTATAGCAACCTGACCTCGGGTTCGTCGGTTCTGACCGCGATCAACGACAACATCCAGGCCTACAACGCGATGACGTCGGCGTGCGCAACGGGCACGGCGTCGAAATCGCTTTGCGGCTCGGGAACACCGACCACACCGAGCGGCGCCGCGGTGCAGCCGTGCTACGGCCCCGGCATCACCGCGGCCAGTCCGGCGTCGGCTTGCACCGCTGCGGATGTCGCCAACCCATACTGGAACGCATCGCCGCAGGCGCTCTTCAGCACCGGTGCGGACTATTGGCCGTATAGCCTGTTCCCGTTCACGCCGGCTGCAGGGGACTATTCGTCCTTCGTCACGCCGTACGTGGCCACGATCGTGCTGAACTACAAGCACGACAAGTGGGCGATCACGCCCGCGCTGCAATTCAGCGCCGGCAATCGTTACGGCTACCCGCTGGCCGAGACCGGGTACGACCCCTCGAGTTGCAGCACCGCGAGCACATTCCCCATCGGCTCGGTCTACTACGGCTCGGCCGGCGGCTACGGGAATGCAGCCAACCCGGCGAGCTGTACGGACACGCTGTATATCCCCGACATCTCAACCGGTAAATTCGACAACATGGGTGCGTTCATCACTCCGTCCCGATACACGCTGAGCACGCAGTTGTCGTACGATCTCACCCCGCGGATCACCGCAGTGCTGACGCTTGCAAATATCTTTGATATCTGCGCCGGCGGCACGAAGGCTCCGTGGACAACTAGTGCTTACGGACTTCCCTCGCGGGCGATTTGCGGCTACGGCTCGTCGACCGCGGAGGAGTACGGTGCACCGGTCGGCAACGTGGCTCCGCTCACCGCAACCGGCGGCGAGTTGGCGCAGGCACAGACCGCGTACGGCTACACGCCGATCGTCGGTTCGCTGCCGTTCAACGCCTACCTCGACTTTAGGATCAAACTCTAGACGGTTCGGCCGGCCTTCGGCCGGGTGCACATCCTGTGCTCCGAACCTTCAGCCGCATCGTGCGGCTAGACGGTTCGGCCGGGCGGCCGCATCGTGCGGCCAGTCGAGGCACGAAGGGTCTCCGCAAATCGGCGGGGACCCTTCACTCATTTGGGCAAGCTATGACGCGCATGAACGCGCGAAAATTTTGCTTGGGCCTGCTTGCCGGAATGGGCGCTGGTTACGTCGCGATCCGCACGGTGCAGGCGCTCGCGCGTCGTGACACCGCACCGCGTAAACCCTCGCATGATTCTGCTGCCTACGGCAAAGCGCGCCGAGCGCTTGCCGTGGCCGGCGCCATACGCTCGACACTCTCGAGCGTAGCGTTTGCCTACGGACCGCTCGCGCCTCGCATCGCGCGCGCGTTCGAACCGCTCCCGCGCTGGCTGCGGCCCGGAGCATTCGTTGCGGTCGTCGGCATCGGCTCGAGCCTTCTCGAATTGCCGGTTTCGATCGTCGAAGACTACGAGATCGAACGACGGTACGGGTTGACCGACCAATCCGAGCGTGCTTTTCTGAGCGACTTGGCCAAGAGCAGTGCACTCATGATCGTTGTGATGAGCGGCCTTGCGATGTTGGGCGGCATCGCGCTGCGCCGCTTCCGCCGCACCTGGCCGCTGGTTGCCGCGATCGGGATGTTCCCGCTCTTCGTGCTGGCCAACCTGATCGTGCCGGTCTATATTCTACCGCTGTTCAACCGTTTCGAGCCGCTGCAGGGACCGCTCGAGCGACGGTTGCGCGCGCTCGCCGCGCGCTTCGGCGTCGGCGACGCCGACATCTTACGGATGGACATGAGCCGGCAAACGAAGAAAGCCAACGCCTTCGTGGCCGGGATCGGCTCCACCCATCGCATCGTTCTGGGCGATACGCTGGTCGACGCATTCGAGCCGCGCGAAATCGAATTCGTGGTCGCGCACGAACTTGGCCACTACGTTTCGCGCGACACCTGGCGTATGATCGCGCTGGCCGAAGCGCTCACCGCCGGTCTGCTCGGCCTCACGGCGATCGGTCTTCGCCGCGACGATACCGATGAGAGCATCCGCCTGTTGCGCATCGCGGCATGGCTCGGTATCGGGATGCTCGCCGCTCGCCCAGCGGTCAACGCGTTCTCGCGCTCACGCGAATGGGCTGCGGATCGATTCGCCGTCGACGTCACCGGCGCACCCCGCGACGGCATCGCCGCGTTTCGGCGGTTACGCGATCAAAATTTAGCCGAAGAGGAGCTGCCCCCGTGGTACGAGTTTCTCTTTGCCTCGCATCCCAGTTTGGGAAAACGCATCGGCGCCCTCGAGTCTGCCGAACCGTCTACAGCCGCAGCTCCATGAAGGTCGGGCACGCGTACGAAGCGCCCCCGCACGGCTCGCATTCCGCGAAGCCGAGGGAGCGATAGAGCGTATACGCTGCCGCGAGGCGTTCGCGGTGCGTATCGAGGACGATTCGCGCGTAGCCGCGTTCGCGCGAGCGTTCGAGGAGTGCGGCAAGCAGCGCACGCGCGGCGCCATACCCGCGAAACTCCGGCTTTACGAAAAGGCGCTTGACTTCGCCGGTCGATGCGTCGGACTCGGCAAGCGCGACACATCCGCACGGTTCGCCGTCGATTTCGGCGACGAACGCCGTCATGCCGGGTTCGAGGCCGTCGTGGCGCAGATCGAGCGGCAGGCTCGCCTCATACTCCGCGACGAGATCGTGAAACCGGGCGAGCTGCTCCACGCTCTCGGCGAGAAAAACGCGCATAGCGCGGCGATTTTTGCCGCCGCGCTATGCGCTTCCTCGAAGGGCTCGGGATGACAACGCTACGGCGCCGCTCGCCGGGTAGCGACGTAGACCACCGCACCCGCGGCAATGCTGACCAGACCAAAAACGATCGCCGAACTGCCCGCGCTGCAGAAAACGTAGACCCATGCCGCGAGCGCGACGATCGCCGGCAACGGGTAAAGCCACATCCGGTACGGCGCGCGCACTCCTTGCGCGCGCATCACGAAGAGCGCGACGATTTGCGCGACCGATTGCACCAGCACGATGGCGGCGATCAGCGCGCTGATGACCTGATCGAGCGTGAAGAACGACGCGATCAGGGCGATCGCTCCCATGACGACGAGCGAAACATCCGGAAAACGGTGGCGCTCGTGCAGATGCGCGAAGGGGCGAAGAAACAATCCGTCGAGCGCAGCGGCGTAGGGAATTCGCGAGCTGCCGAGCAGCAGACCGTAGACCGAGGCGAAGGCGGTGATGAGGATCAGAATCGTGACGAAAATGCCTGCGGCCGGACCAAAGGCGCGCTCCACGACCGCCGACGCGAGGTGCTGGCCAAGCGGCGGCAGCGATCCGTCGGCGAGCGGAACGTACCGTTGCCACGGGATTGCGCCGAGTACGCCGATCTGCATCGCAATGTAGAGCGCTCCGACCAGGAGGATCGCTCCGACGATCGAGCGCGGGAGCGTCCGCTGCGGTTCGACGACCTCGCCGGCGATGGTATTTGCCTGGTTGTACCCGATGTAGTCATACATCGCGACCACCAGCGCCGGCCCGAGCCCGGCTCGCAGACCGCCCCACATCGAGGGCGCCGAACGAAATGCGAACGCGAGATGCGCCGACCAGTGCGCGAACGCGGCGGCGATGACGGCGAGCAGGGTCAAGACGGCGACGCCCCAGAGCAGCACGCTCACCCGCTCGATCGTTTTGATGCCGCGATAAAGCGCGAAAATCGTGATCACGCCGACCGCGGCCGCCACCAGTTTGAGCGCGAGCGGCGATGAACCCAGCGATGGGACCAGATATCCTGCGTAGTTTGCAAAGCCGATGTAGCCGCTCGCAAGCGTGAGGGGAATGATGAAAATCGTTTCCCAGACGAACAGGAACGCCAGCAACCGTCCGATCCGCAACGGCCCGAAAATCTCGAGCAGGTATCCGTACGTTCCGCCGGAGCGCGGATATGCCGAACCGAGCTCCGCCCACACGAGTCCATCGCACAGCGCCAGCAGCGCGCCGAGCAGCCACGCCACGAGCGAGAGCGGGCCGTGCAGCGAGCCCAGTACCAGCGGGATCGTGATGAGCGGCCCGATCCCGATCATCGAGATGACGTTGACCGCCAAAGCGCCGCGCAATCCGACGCCCCGGACGAGCGGCTCGCCCAAATTCATTCTCGTTCTATCGGAGACCAGGGGTGCGTTGGCCTGCCGTGACCGTCTCGTATTTCGAATGGGTGCAAGATCTGAGGATATTTTGGCCGGATTTGTCCGCTCGCGGTCCGGCGCAAGCCTCGCCGGCGCTGGAATGACGGTCTATGATGGGGGAAAGGAGAACCCCAACCCATGGCCGCTTCAGACCGCCCTCGCAATGCGCTGCTGGTAATCGACATCCAAGATTCATTCAAGGCGCTTCCGCGCTGGGAGCATCGCAATAACCCGGCTTTCGAGTCGAACGTCACGCGGCTGATCGCAGCTTTCCGCTCCGCCGATGCTCCGATTTTTTACTTCCTTCACGGCGACTGCGACGAACACTTCTCGGTTTCGAGCCCGCACTACCGGCTGATGGATTTCCTTACACCACGGCCTGACGAGGCGATCCTTCACAAGACCTCGCGTAACTGCTTCACGACTACGAATCTGTCGCAACGCCTCGTGCGCATGGGAGTCGGCCGCGTGACGATCTCCGGCATTCAAACCGAGCAATGTTGCGAGACCACCGCGCGCGTCGCCGCCGACCTCGGCTTCGAGGTCGACTTCGTGACCGAGGCGACGCTCACGTTTCCGATTCCGAGACTGCTCCAATCGGGCGGTGAGGAGTTGGGAACCGACGCGGTCGTCGAGCGCACCGAGTATGCGCTGCGCCGCCGTTTCGCGCGGATTTGCACCGTCGACGAGGCGCTAGCCGAAACCGGCGTGCGCGCGATCGCGTGAAACGCGTCATCTTCGTCGTTCCGGCCGGCGTCGAACTCTTCGATCTCGCCGGACCGGTGCAGGTCTTTCACGAGGCTGCTGCCGCCGGCGCGCCATACCGCCTGGTATTCGCCGCGCAATCGGCACGCGTCGATTCGGCGCAACTGCTTGCGCTATGCGACTTAGAGCGCCTGCCGGACGATGTAGGGGCGGATGATCTCGTCATCGTCCCCGGCAGTGCGTCGTTGCGCCGTGACGTGCTCGCACGCGCGCGCTCGATCCGGCCTTTGGTCCGCTGGTTGCGCTCCGCATATGACGCGGGAGCGGTGATGAGCTCGGTGTGCGTCGGCGCCTTCGCGCTCGCGGCAGCCGGACTCTTGGATGGCCGAAAGGCCACGACGCATTGGAAGCGCGTCGATGAACTACAGCGTGCATTCCCGCGCGCTCAAGTGGAAGCCAACCGGCTCTACGTCTTCGACGGCCGGGTCGCGACCAGCGCGGGGATCGCCTCGGGTGTCGATCTCGCGCTCGCGCTCGTCGAACGCGACTGCAGTTCGCGCGTCGCGGCGGCCGCCGCCCGCGAAATGGTCGTCACGGCGCGCCGTCCCGGCCATCACGAACAGCTCAGCCCGTACTTCGCTTTGCGCGACCATACGAGTCGCGAAGTGCATCTCGTCCAAGACTGGCTGGTCGAACACGCGGGCGCTCCGTTCACGCTTTCCTCGCTCGCCGCGATCGCGGGTGTCAGCGAACGCACGCTGACGCGGCAGTTTCGTGCCGCGACCGGGAGCAGCGTCAAAGCGTACGCCACGACGTTGCGGCTCGAGCAGGCGCGCACGCTGCTTCGCGATCGGACGCTCTCGATCGGCTCGGTTGCCGAACGGTGCGGCTTCGCCGACGCGCGCCAACTGCGCCGCCTCTGGCGCACGCACTTCGCCAATTCACCTTCACGGGAGCGATAGATAATTATGGAAGCGACGCGCCGCGACTCAAGCCGTGATTTCGATTTTGTATTCGGCGACTGGATCGTGCGGCACCGGCGGCTGCGCCATCCACTACGCGGTAACGACGACTGGTACGAGTTCGAAGGGACCTCGCGGCAGTGGCCGCTCTGGGGCGGCAAAGGGAACGTGGAAGAGGCCATTGCGCAAAGTCCGCTCGGACCCATCGAAGGCAGCGCGATCCGCTTCCACGATCGGGCTACCGGTGAGTGGAGCATCTATTGGGGCACGTCGGACGGTGGGCTCGTGACGACGCCCAACGTCGGCACCTTCGACGAACGCGGGATCGGTGAGTTCTTTGCGCGCGACGTATTCGATGGCCGGCCGATCATCAGCCGGTACCGTTGGACGCCGCTCGATGCCGACCACTGCCGCTGGGAGCAACACTTCTCCATCGACGACGGAGCGAGCTGGGAGCTGAATTGGATCATGGAGTTCACGCGAGCGTGAGTGTCGTCGAGTTGCGGCGTTACCTCATGCGTCCCGGACGCCGCGACGAGCTGATCGAGCTTTTCGAACGTGCGTTCATCGAATCGCAGGAGGCTTGCGGCATGCGGGTGATCGGGCACTACCGCGTTGCCGGTGACCCCGATACGTACCTGTGGTTTCGCGAGTTTCCGGACATGCGTTCGCGCCGCGAGGCGCTCGAGGCATTCTACGATCGTTCGCACGCGTGGCTTTCGAATCGGGATGCTGCCAACGCGACGCTGCTCGATTCCGATAATGTATTGTTACTGCGTCCCGCGCGCGAGAAGAGCGGTTTCGACGTGTCGGGGCTCACGCGCGCGCAGGGAGGCGAGCACATGAGGTTCGCCGCCCTCAGCATAGCGATGCTGCCGGGCGCCGCGGATACGGCGTACGTTCGCAGCTTCGAGGATGAGGTATTGCCGAAACTTCGTGAGGCCGCCGAGCGTGTTGCCTACTTCGTGACCGAAGCGGCGGCCAATGATTTCCGGTTGCCGGTACGGAGCGGCGAACACGCCTTCGTCGCTATCGGACGCGCTCGGAATGCGAAGCAGATCGAGGCCTGGCGGCAGGCATTCGGCGATGGGCCGGCGGAGCATCTGCGCCTCGAGCCGGCATCGCGTTCGCTCTACTAGAGCCGCATCTCCACGAGGTCGGGTGAATTCGCCAAACAGCCGTCCAGGAGACCGATGGTGCGCTTTGCATATTTTGCGAAGCGACGGTCGTGCGTGACCATCACGATGGTCGATCCGCCCGCATGCAGTTCGCCGAGCAATTCCATGACGGCCTCGCCGTGGGCGGAATCGAGGTTGCCGGTGGGCTCGTCGGCGAGCAGCACCGACGGATTTCCGGCGAGCGCGCGCGCCACCGCGACGCGCTGCTGCTGACCGCCGGAGAGCTGCGCCGGATAATGCCGCGCGCGATGCGCGACGTTTACGAGTTGCAACACTTCGTCGACGCGGCGGCGTCGTTCGCCTTTGGAAACGCCGCGATACGTCAGGGGCAGTTCGACGTTCTCCTGGACTGTCAGGTCACCGATGAGATTGAAGTTCTGAAAGATGAATCCGATCTCCCGATTTCGAATTGCGGCGCGTTCGCCTGCCGAGAGCGAATCGACAGCACGGCCGTTGAGAACGTACGAACCGCTGGTCGGAGCATCGAGCAGACCGATGATCGAGAGCAGGGTCGTCTTCCCGCAGCCCGACGGGCCCTCGACGGAGACGTACTCGCCGCGTTCGATCTCGAGATCGATGTCGCGCAGCGCGCGCGTTTCCAGCTCGTCGGTCTGGTAGCTCTTACAAATGCCGTGCAATTCGAGCAGCATGGATTCCCCTTCTAATGGAGCGCGAGCATCGGCGCACCGCCGTATGCCGAGGTGTCGGAGACGATGACCGTGTCGCCGGCGCTCAGGCCGGAGAGCACCTCGATGCGATCGGTCGAACCGACGCCGAGGCGAACGTGAACCAGATGCGCTTGCGTGCCGCGCGAATCGAGTTCGTAGAGAGCGATCGTCGTGTCGTCGGCGGCGCCGGCCGGACGGGCGACCGAGAGCACGTTGCGCAGCGTCTGCAGGTCGATCGTTCCGTCGACGTTGAGATCCGGGCGCGCACCGGGCGGCAGTTGGCCGGTGAAGCTCACGTCGACGGCGACGCTGCCTTCTTGCGCGGAGGGCGCGATCCGCGCCACGCTTCCGGTCACGATTCCGTTGCCGGTATCGATCTGCACCGGCATCCCGATGTTCACCGAATGCACCTGACCTTCGGGAACCTGCAGCACGGCTTTGAGCGCGCGCTGGTCGGCAACGCGCGCGAGTTCGGTTCCGACGTCGACGCGTGCGCCGGGATCGACCGCGACCGACTGCACGATGCCGTCCGAATGTGCGCGCACGATCAATGCGTCGACTTCGGCTTCCTTTGCTTGCAATTGCGCGAGCGCCTGATCGAGCTCGGCCCGTGCCGCCGCGACCTTGGCCGCTTGTTCGGCCGCGTTGACGCCGATCTGCGCGTGCGCGACGCCGAGCTGCGATGCCGATTGCGAGGCCTTGATCTTCGCGATCAGGTAGGTTTGCCCGGCGATGAAACCCTCGCGATGGAGCTCGGCATCTCCCACGACGTTCGCTCGGTCCATCGCGGCTTGTGCTTGCGCCGAGGTGTACGCCGAACGCTGTGCGAGGGCCGCGGCCTTCGCCTGCTGCTGCGCGCTGACGAGATCGGCGCGCGCCACGTCGACCGCCGAACGCGCGCTGACGACGCCGGCATCGAGATCGGGATTGCTCAGCCGCGCGATCGCCGTTTGCGCGCTCACGTACGCTCCGGGTTTGACGAAGACGCTCTCGATCACACCGGGCTGCACGGCGGATACGACGTGCACCTCTTGCGGCGCCAGCGCGCCCGAGGCCGAGATCGATCGCTGCAGCGTACCGCGCTGCACGACGTCGGTAACCAGGCTTGCCCGGTCGACGGCAACGCCGCCGCCGGTGCGCGTCAGCGAGAACAGAGCAGCGACGGCGGCCGCGGCGAGCAGCGCGATCGCGAGGGCGACGATCGCGCCGCGCGAGAGCCCGCGCGGCTTCGCGCGGACGACGTCCATCTCGTTGGCGGCAAAGCGTCTCATTCGTATCGCAGCGCCTCGACGGGTTGAATGCGCGTGGCGCGCAGCGCCGGGTGCAGCGAGGCCAGCAGGGCCGAGAGGAAGATCATGACGATGACCGTCGTGAACGTGATCGGATCGAACGGGGAGACGGTGCCGAGTTGCGATGCGATCGCGCGCGCCGCGACCGCCGCGATAACCAGGCCGATTGCCGCGCCGAGCGCGGTCGTCGCCAGCGTGCGGCGCAGCACATCGGCAACGATGTTGCGGGTCGTCGCGCCGTGGGCGATGCGTACGCCGAATTCGCGCGAACGCTGCGTGACCGAGAACGAGACCACGCCGAAGATGCCGGAGAGGGCCAGCACGAGCGCGATGACGGCCAGCGTTACCAGGAGAATCGTGGCGAAGCGTTCTTGCGCGGTGTGGTCTGCTACGAGCTGAGCGACTGTATACATGCCGGGAGGTTGTACGGTTGGCAGAGCGCCGGCAAACGCGCCCTTCATCTCGCGTGCGATCACCGCGGCGTCGACGTCCGGCGCGTAGACGAGCGCGCAGGTATATGCCGTCGGCCCTTGAGCCATCGGAACGAAGAACTCGGGAAAGGGTGGTTGCGCGATCTTGTCGCGCTCGTCACCGACAACGCCGACGACGCTCGCCCAGTTCGTCGGTGTATCGTTCCAACCTTGGCTTAGGATGCGCACGCCAATGGGATTCATACCTTGCAAATAGCGCTGCGCGAAGGCCTCATTAACGATGGCGACCGGCGCAGAGCCCATCGTGTCATCGGAATCGAAGACACGTCCGCGCAACAGCGGAATCCCTAGCACGCGGAAGTAGTCCGGCGTGACGTTGTTTGCCGTTGCGTGCGGTTCGCTTCCAATCGGATATGTACGCCCAAAAACCGGCGCGTTACTGCGGTTGCTCACCGGTCCCAAAGGGTACTGCGCCGTCAAGGCGGCGGCGCGTACGCCGGGGAGCGCTTGCAGTCGCGCGAGTAGGTCGCGCTGCATTGCCGCGCGCGCGGCGAGCGTGCCGAGGTTCTTCTCCGGCAGCATCGTCAGCCCACTGGTGATCACCCCGTTTGGGCGAATCCCGAGCGGGGTGCTGACCAGATTGATGAAACTACGCACGGTCAGGCCCGAGACAACGACGAGCGCGAGCGCGAGCGCAATCTCGAGCACGACGAGCGTCGAGCGCAGCCGATGACGCGCCGACGCGTCACCCCCACGACCGGCCGCCTTGAGCACGCTCTGCAAGTCGGGATTCGCAAGCGAGAGCAGCGGTGTGACGCCTGCGAGCAGCGTCGCCGCGATCACTGCGCCGATTGCATAGAGCAGGCTGGCACCGTCGATCTGCACGGTCGAGGCGCGCGGCAGCGCGTTTGCGAGAAGACCGGCGAGCGCGTGCAGTGCACCGTAGGCGAGCGCCACGCCGGCCGCCGCACCGATCGTCGCAAGAACACCGGCCTCGATCAGGAGCTGAGTCCCGATCCGGCGCGCCGACGCGCCGAGCGCGCTGCGCACCGCGAGCTCCCGGTCGCGCGTCGACCAGCGCGCGCCGAGCAGATTGCCGACATTCGCGCATGCGATCAGCAAGATGCCCACGACCGCAGCGAAGATGATCCACAGTACCGACGCCGCGCTGCCGAGCAACTCGCTGCGTACCGGCACGATCGAGAAGACGCGGTCGTGATCGATTTTCGGATAGAGTTTCTGGAGCCGCGTCGAGAGCAACGCGAGTTGTGCGTTCGTGCTCGCGATACTTGCCGCGGGTACCAGACGCGCAAATCCAGCCAAGTAGCGTTCCTCACGATCCGCGAACGTGGCGCGCTCGGGCAGCGCAGCGTAGAAGTCTTGCGACCTCAGCGAGCCGTTGGGATCGAGCGCGGGCTGACCGGCTCTTAGCACACCAACGATGCGCTCGGGGACGCCGTTGAGACGCACGGTCTCACCGATGACGCTCGGGTCGGCATTGAAATGCGAGCGCCAAACCTCGTCGGAAATCACGATGTCGTGCACCCCGGGATCGCCGTCGCTGGGCTCGAGCACGCGACCGAGCTCTGCCGTGATGCCGAGGATGTTGAAGTAATCCGGAATCACGTCGAGACCGCTGACCGCGAAGGGTGTATTCCGGGCAAGCATCGTTCCGCCGTCGCCGGCCAGCGCGGTCGTCGCCGCGAACGTTGGTACCGATCGCATGTCGAGCGGGTCGGCCAATGAGAGGTTGTCCGGCACCTTGGCGCCGCCGCGAACCCCATCGAAAATCACGACGATTCCATTCGGATCTTTGAACGGCAGCGGTTTGAGCACGACCGCGTTGAGCACGCTGAAGACCGCGACGTTCGCGCCGATGCCGAGCGCGAACGTGATGACGACGATCGCGACGAAGAGCGGGGCCGCGCGCAGACGGCGCAGCGCGTAGGCGGCGTCGCGCAAGAAGTCCTCGAGGCGCAGACGGATTCCGGTGAGGGCGAGATCGACGAGATCGCGCGCGTGCAGGCCTTCATCCGCAGCCGCGTCGATCTGCGCGCCATAGTGATCGCGAAACTCGCGCGGCGCAAGGAGTAGAACGAGGCGGAGCAGCGTGCGCATCACGCAAACGCGTTCGCGGAGAGCAGGCGCCGATCCATTGCGGTGCGCACCGCGTCGGCCAGACGCGCTGCTTCGGCGCGTGCGATACGCCGGCCCCAGGGGGTGAGGCGATAATAGCGGCGGCGCGGATCTTCGGAGTCGACACGATCGACTTCCACGATCCAGCCGTCGGTCACCATCTGCTTGATCAGACGGTAGAGCGTGCCCGGGCCCAGGTGCACCGAGCCGTTCGTTGCGTCCTCAACTTCCTTGGCGATGCTATAGCCGTGGCGTTCCTCGGCCGCGAGAGCAAGCAGAATGTAGAACGCGCTCGAGCTGAGTGGAACGAGCGCACGCGGATCGCCGGCAGGTAGTTCCATTCCAGGTACTCCTATATCCATAATAGATATATCAAAGGTGGACCTAGACGTCAAGATCCTTCGACTCGCTACGCTCGCTCGGAACAAGCTCCGCGAAGCGCAGCCGGGACGAGCTGCGGCATGACAAACGTAACGGCGGAGCGTAAGTCCACACGCAACGGAGGTGCGTTGTGAACAGACACCGCTATGTCGTCTTTGGTCTGATGTTCCTGAGCGTGTTCGTAAACTACATGGACCGCGTGAACTTCAACGTCGCGATTCCCGCGATTCGCCAGAGTTTCGGCTTCACGCTCGACCAGATCGGGGCGATCTCGTTCGCTTGGGCCATCATCTACGCGCTCTTCAATTTTCCGGGTGGTTGGGTCGCGGATAGACTTGGATTGCGTCGTTCTTTGCCGCTCTTGCTCACCTGGTGGTCGGCATTCACGATCTTGACGCCGTTCGCTCGATCGCTGACCGGATGGTTCGTGATCCGGGGATTGATGGGCGCCGGTGAGGCACCGATTTGGCCGATCAACGCGAAATGCGCGCGAACCTGGGCGTTGCCGAACGAACGTTCCACGATGTTCACCCTCGCCGGCTCCGGACAATATCTCGGTCCGGCGGTCGGAACGCTGCTCGCCGGCTTGATCCTCGTGACGCTGGGTTGGCAGTGGACCTTCTTCATCTTCGGCTTGGCCGGGCTCGCCATCGTCCCGGTTTGGTTCGTATTCGTTCGCGACCGGCCCGCAAATAGTTCGCAGGAGCACGAGCGTCCCGATTGGCCGGGCATTCGCGACGTCTTCTTCAGCCGCTCAGGCATCGGCATGCTGCTCGTGTATATCACGTTCGGTTACATCCTCTTCACCTTCATCAACTGGGTCCCGGCGTACATGTACTACACCTTCCACTTGAGCATCTTGAAGAGCGCGGGCTGGGCGAGCCTCGGCGCGTTCATGGGATTGGCCGGGTTCTTGATCTCGGGTCCGTTCAACGATCGGCTCGTCGCGCGCTACGATCGGTTGACGGCACGCCGGATCGGAGCGACCGTGCCGATGCTGGGCATGATTGTCTGCGTCCTCTGCTCGCTCGCAAGCGCTCACGCCGGTTTCGCCGCCGCGACCGCGCTCCTGATCGGCGTCGCGCAGCTCCTGATGAACATGACCGTCGGGGCGTGGGCCGTCAACGTGGTCGACATCTCGCCTAATCCCGGCTCGACGGGTATCGTCTACAGCATCTACAACGGCGTGCTGAACATCATGGGCGCTTTCAACTCGCTGATCCTCACCGCGCTGGCGACGAGCTTCGGCTTTCCCATCGCCTTCGGGAGCGCCGTCGTTTTCATGCTGATCTTCCTATGCGGGATGCTGCTCGTCGTCGATCGCAAGAGCTACACGCGGCTGATCGCTCGTGCGCAGCTCGCAGCGGCACCGGCGTAGCTCCTTCATTCGTAGCGAAGCGCTTCGGCCGGCTCGACGCGGATGGCGCGCCATGCCGGCTGGAGCGAGGCTAGCAGCGCAGCGAGAAAAACCATCGCGACCACGCTCGTGAACGTCGCGGGGTCAAACGGTGAGACGGCACCGAGCTGCGATACGATCGCGCGCGCGGCGAAGGCCGTGATGATCAAGCCGAACGCAATGCCGATCGCCGTGGTCGCCAGCGCGCGCCGGAGCACGTCGCCGACGATCGATCGCGCCGTCGCACCGAGCGCCATGCGGACGCCGAACTCGCGCGACCGCTGGGTGACCGAGAACGAGACCACGCCGAAGATCCCCGAGAGTGCAAGCAGCAACGCGATCGCCGCGAGCGATCCAAGTAAGATCGTCGTCAAGCGCGCCTCCTGCGTGTCGTTCGCGATGCGCTGAACAATCGTGAACGTCGCTGGTGCGGGCGTCAGCGGCATCGCGGCCGCAAACGCACCGTCGACTTCCCGGCCCGCGATCGGGGGATCGAGGTGCGGGGCTCGCACGACCGCGGAGAAAAAGGGCTGTGGAAGCTGCGCGAGCGGCGCGTAATACTCGGGTAGGAGCGAGGCAGCATCGGAATCCGCACCGACGCCGATGCGCTCGTCGGGGACGACGCCGACGACCTGCGCCCAGTGGAATTGCGTCGGGCCGGTTTGAATTTGGATGCGCGCCTCGAGCGGATTCATGCCCCGCAGATAGACTTGGTCGAACCGGCGGCTCACGATGGCAACGGAAGCGGAATTTGCGGTATCCGCTCCGGTGAACGCGCGCCCGAGGATCGGATGGACGCCGAAGACCTCGAAATACTGAGCCGTGACCGCGTTCGCCAGTGCCAGCGGCGGCTTTCCGTGCGGATAGGGGCGCCCGAAGACGATGGCCGGCGACTCCAATTCCATGTCGCCGACGGGATAGGTGAGCGCGAGCGCGGCGGACTGCACGCCGGGAAGCGCTTGCAGCCGGTGCAGCACGTCGTTTTGCAAGCTGGTATTGCCGGCCGCCGGAGCCGAAAGTGCGCCGAGCGAGGGCAGCGATACCGGCGCGGTGGCAACGACGCCGGCACTATCGACGCCCAGCGGAGTGTCGATCACCGCGATAAAACTACGCAGCACGAGGCCGGAGATCGTTACCAGCGCGATCGCGAGCGCTACTTCGAGGACGACCAGCACCGCGCGGAGCCGATGGCGGCGCGAACCGTCGCCGCCACGTCCGGCCGACTTCAATACTGATTGCAAATCCATTGCTCGAAGCGAGAGCAGGGGCGAAAGACCGGCGAGAAACGTCGCTACGACAACGACGATCAGCGCATAGAGTAGGCTCATTCCATCGATGCGGATCGTCCCCGCACGCGGAAGCGCGTGTTCCACGAGACCGGCGAGGCCGTGCAGCGCACCGTATGCGAGCGCGATTCCGAAACAGGCGCCGAGCGTCGCAAGCAAGGCTGTCTCGATCAGCAGTTGCGCCGCGATGCGGCCCGAGGACGCCCCCAGCGCGCGACGCACCGCGAGTTCGCGATCGCGCGATGACCAGCGCGCGGCGAGCATGTTGCCGACATTCGCACACGCAATGAGCAAAATGCCAATGACGGCACCGAAGACGACCCAGAGCGAGGAGGCGGCGCGGCCGAGCGCGAGCGTGCGCAGCGGCTGCACGAAGAACGACCAACCCTTGTCATCGTCGGGATACAGGCGCGCAAGATCCGCGGAAACGATCTTGAGCTCGGCATTCGCGCGCTGCAGTGTCACACCCGGCGCGAGGCGAGCGACACCGCCGGCCATGCGCTCGCCGCGCTGCGCCGCCGGTGGATGCGCAGGCAGCACGGTGAGGACGTCTTCACTGCGAATTCTTCCTCCCTCGGCTATGAGTTGTCCGGGTGCCAGCACGCCGACGATGCGATACGCCGCCCCATCGAGCGTGATGCTGCGTCCAACGATGCGCGGATCCGCGCCGAACCGTTCGCGCCACACCTGATCGGAAATGATCGCACTCTGTACGCCCGCCGAGCCGTCGGCTGCCGTGAAAGCGCGTCCAAGACGCGGCCGCACGCCCAGAAGCGAGAGATAGTTCGACGAGACTTGCAATCCGTCCAGCGCGTACGGCCTCCCGTGGAGCAACAGCGTCGGTTGTCGGAAGAATGAGGCCGCGACCTGCACGAGCGCATGTGAGTGCGTCATGATGTCTTGTGCGTCGAGCGGCGAGAGCGCCGTAAAGACGTCTTTCTGCGGGTCGATCGACGTCACCACGGCCAAAGAAGACGGATCGGCGAACGGCAGCGGCTTGAGCACGACCGCATCGAGCACGCTGAAAACCGCGACGTTGGCACCGATGCCGAGCGCGAACGTGAGCACCACGATGCCGACGAAGAGCGGTGCGCCGCGCAAGCGCCGTACGGCATAAGCGACGTCGCGTGCAATCGTGTCAACGCGCATCGTGATGGCTCCTCCGACCAGGTCGAAGAGTTGGGAGAGGGCGCGCGAGGGATCGGCTTCGATATCGGCGAGGATCTCGTCGCGATAGTGCGCGCGAAAGTCGGCCGGATAGGTAAGCAGCGCGGCGCGCGCCAGCACGCCGATGACACTCACGCTCGCGAACTCGCCGGCAGCAAATCGAAGGAGCGCGCCGCACGCACCAGCGCATCGAGCCGCCGCGCCTCCGCCTGTGCGATACGCCTGCCGAGCGCCGAGAGCCGGTAGCGGCGGCGGCGCGGATCATGGGCGTCCTCACCGAGTTCGATGATCCAACCGTCGAGGAGTAGCTGGCGAATCAGCGGGTAGAGCGTCCCAGGCGTCAGCCGTACGGTGCCGCCGGTGATCGTCTCGATCGCCCTGGCGATCGCGTAGCCGTGCCGTTCTTCTTCGGCCAGCGAGAGTAGAATGTAGAAGGCACGCGGATTGAGCGGGAGGAGCGAATCGACCTCGGTCGGCAACGGCGTAACCTCGCGTCGGCGAACTATGTTGGCACCAACTATATCGAATTCCGATACATAGCGTCAAGCCGGCTACTTGTCATCCCTAGCCCTTCGACTCGCTGCGCTCGCTCAGGACAGGCTCCGCGAAGCGTAGTCGAGGGACGAGGTGACACAGCTAACCGTCGAGCTCGATACGTTTTCACGGGGTTCGTGACGAGACCGGCAATGGCGTTACCCGGCCCGGCGTGGGGCAGCCGTTGGACTTCGCAAAGCAGACGACGTGCCGCGTTACCGGCCGGCAGCCGCAGTCGACCGCGAAGCACGTGTCCGGCGATTTCGTCGCGTGCGGTGACGGGCTGACGGCTACGAGAACGGCGATGAGAAAAAATGTTCGGAACATACGGTACCTCGGCCACCCTTCGAAGGGCTCGGGATGGCAAGGGCTACGGCGAGAGAACAGGCGAAGGGCGTGTACCTAGCCAAGACGCGAGATCGGTCTTGGTTGTGACGTAGGAGCCCGTCTGCAGCTCTTCGCGGAATTCGCCGAAGAGTCCGAATGCCTCGGCGAATGCATCGTGCTTGTGGATCGACTCGTAATTGACCTGGCTCGCGAACACGAACGTGTCGTCCGGGAGGTCGGCGTACATGTCGAGCGCGCGCGAGAGAATGCCGCGCACGACGTCTTCGACGAATTTCGGATTCTGGTGCGCCTTGTTGACGATGAAGAACTCGTCCGGCCGCTTGAGCAGGTCGTAGGTCTCACTCGACATCGAGCTTTCGACGATCTCGACCAAATCCTCGGCCCGCACGCTGTCGGCGTGTTCGGTATCGACGCCGAGCAGAATCGCGCCGCGGCCGCGCTGGTTGTGCGTCGCAACCGGCAGCGCGTCGAGAGCGCGCTGCGCGTCAGCCTGGGAAAATCCGGCTTCCGTCAACTGGTGCAGCGAATGCTCGCGCACCATCGACTGCGCGCACGGACAGGCGGTCATACCCTCGGCTTCGACGCCTACCACGCGGCGCGTGCCGCTTTCGTCGGCGTGCGCGATGCCGACCAGCGTGTAGATCTCTTCGCCGCGTTTGCCCGAAACCGGCGTCCAGCGTTCGAGCCCGAAATCCGCGCGCAGCCGCACGTCGGCGCGAATCGCGCGCTGGCTGCGCACGATCTCGCGCGCGATCGCTTCCACCAACCGTTCGATACGCGCAGGCTGTGGCGACGCGGCCAGCACGTCGAGCGTCGCTTCTTCCAGAATCTCGGAGAAGCGCGACATGTGCACGCCGGCCTTGTCGGGCGAAAGGTCGGCGACCATCGTGAACTCGCCGTTGAACACGCGCGGCGTGCCGTCGATCTCGAGCTGCACGATGCGGCGCACGTGCGAGACGCCGACGCGATTGAGGGAGAGGCGTACGTCGGGCGCTTCTTCTTGGCGATTGGCGAGAAAATGGAGGCTGCGCGTCTTGCGCCGCAGCAGATTATTGCCGTTTCGATTTGCAAACTGCGCGAATTGCGGCGCGATCTCGGCCAGCGGCGTCGCGTTGTAGGGACGCTGCGCGAGCTGCGGATGCGTCCATTCGCCGAAGGCGAGCAGATCGATGTCGATCGGGCGTGCCTGCAAGCGCGTATCCGAGATGCGGCCCACCGCGAGTTCCACTTCGCGCAGGACGCGTTCGAACGCGACGCGATCGAGCTCGGTGTCGATCTGCGCCGCGACGTTGAGGAAGGCCGGTCCGCCCGCGCCGTCGGCCGGCTCGCCCTCATAGAAAGCCGAGACGCGCCCGATGCGGGCGTAGGCGCGCAGCCGCTGCAGCGCCGCGAGAATGTTCGCTTGCCGATCGCCGAGGTTGGAGCCGATTCCGATGTAGACGTGCACTGTCACTGAATGTTCGGCGACGCGAGCGCGCCTCTTCTAAACCCTTGCCTAACGCTCGCCGAGGAGCTGCTCCGTGGTCGAGCGCACCAGGTCGTCTTGCGAGTCGCCGACGATGACCTTCTGTAAGCGGCCATGGCGGTCGAAGAAGAGCTGCGTCGGCCAGGCGTTCACGCCGTACGCGTCCCACAGCGCGAACGCATTATCGACGGCGACCGGCCAAACGATGCCCTGTTGCCGCAGACTCTCCGCGACGTACGCTCGCTGCTTCTCGGCCGGCGTTTCCGGCGAGTGAATCCCGATGATATCGAGTCCCTTCGCATGGTCCGCCGCATAGAGTGAGCGCAGCGTGGGTACGACGTTGCGGCAATTGTAGCAATCGACTGTAAACACGTCGAGGATCACGACCTTGCCGGCGAGTTCGGCTGCGCGGATGCGGGTACCGATCCAGTCCTTGGCGGCGAGAACCGGTTGGAGGGACGTCGCGGCAAGGAGCACGAGCGCAAAGAGTTTGAACATATTGCAAGAACGCTGCAGCGTCGGCGTCGGATGAAATTGGAGCCTAAGTGAGCGACGATTCGGTTTACCCCTATTCGATCGAGCCCAAGGAGACCCCCGCGATCTGGGGCGGCGACGCCTTGGTCAAGCATTTCAAAAAGAAGGCCGACCCCAACGCGAAGATCGGCGAGTCGTGGGAATGCTGGGACGAGAATCGCGTGCGCAACGGTCCGCTGGCGGGCAAGACCATCGCCGACCTGCGCGCGCAGCTCGGCGCGACGTTGCTCGGCGATCTGGATCCGCATCAGCTCTTTCCGATCTTGACGAAAATCATCGACGCGCGCGACTGGCTCTCGGTGCAGGTGCATCCCGATGACGCGTACGCGCAGCGCGTGGAGCACCAGCACAATGGGAAGACCGAATGCTGGTACATTCTCTCGGCGAATGAGGGATCCGAGCTCGTCTATGGCTGGAGTCAAGATACGACGCGCCAGGAATATGAACGCCGCGTCAAAGAAGGCACGCTGGGCGATATTCTGCGCCGCGTTCCGGTCAAAGCGGGCGAGACGTACTACCTGCCGTCCGGAACGCTGCATGCAATCGGTGCCGGCGTCATTCTCTTCGAAACGCAACAGGCGAGCGATTTGACCTATCGGATTTTCGATTGGAACCGCGTCGGCGCCGACGGCAAGCCGCGCGAACTCAACGTCAAGAAAGCGGCGGACGTTTTGGATTATCACCGCGGCGATCGCGGTGCGGCGGAAACGATTGCGTATCACTACGAAGGCCTCGACCACACGGCGCTGGTTGCGAGCGCGCACTTCACCGTCGAGCGCGTGGTCGCGACCGACGAGCCCGCATCGCTCGATTGCGCCGCGCGCCCCGCGATCGTGATGACGCTGGAGCGTTCGATGACGCTGCGAGCAGGCGACGTGGCGGTGACGCTCGATCCGTATCAGACCGCCGTCGTTCCGGCCGCGGCGCAGTGGTATACGGTCTCCGCGGTCGATGGCCGCGAAGCGCCGTTCATGCTAGTCGCGCCGCCCGAACGTACCGAAGCGATGGTGGTGCGGTTGCTGGCGGCCGGCATCGAACAAGCCCGCATCGATCGTTTCATGGCGCAGTTCGCATGATGGAGATCGGCGGTGAGCGCGCGGACGGGCTCGCCGAACGCTTCGGCACACCGCTGGTGGTCATAGATCTGCGCGCCTTAGACGGCGCGCTCGATGCGATGCTCGCCGCGGCGGCGCCGCACGGCATCGCGATCTCGTATGCGGGAAAGGCGCTGCTGTTGCCCGGATTGGTGCGCCATTTGCATCCGCGCCCGATCGGCATCGACGTTTGTTCGATCGGCGAACTGGCGGTGGCGGAGCGCGGCGGTTTCGAAGCCGCGCGCCTCACCCTGCACGGCGCGGGCAAAATTGACGCGGAACTCGATGCCGCGCTCGACGGGCGGGTTGGACGCATCGTGGTGGACGGCATGGACGAATTGCGCCGTCTCGTCGCGCGGACGCGCGGACGCGGCGCCGACCTGCTGCTTCGCTTCAATACCGGCATCGAGGCGCACACCCACGACTTCGTTCGCACCGCCGGCGACCGCAGCAAGTTCGGTTTTGCGCCCACCGAAGAGGACGCGGCGCTCGAGCTGCTGCGCGCGAATCCGGCGCTGCGCCTACGCGGCGTGCACGCGCACATCGGTTCGCAGGTTTACGATGCGATGCCGTACGTCGAGAACGCGCAGCGGCTGCTGGCGGTGCTGGAGCGCGCACGTTCCGCCGGATTCGCTCGGGCCGATACAATGGTCATCGGTGGCGGCTTCGGCGTGCAGATGCACCCCGGCGCTACGGATGAAGTGGTCGACATCGCGGGCGTGCTCGACGCAGTGGCGCGCGTCATTCCGAGTGGCGTACGGGTGGAGATCGAGCCGGGCCGCGCGCTGATCGGCACGGCGGGAACATCACTCTATCGTGTGATGGCGGTGAAGCGCTTCGGCCAGCGGCGCTTCGCGATCATCGATGGGAGCATGGCCGATAACCCGCGTCCCGCGATCTATGGTGCGTATCATCATGTCGAGGCGCTTCGTATCGATTCACCGCTCGCGCAGACGATGGTGTGCGGCCGCTCGTGCGAAGCCGACGAACTGGGCGAAGCGATGCTGCCCGAGGATCTGCGCGCCGGCGATCTCGTCGCAATGCTCGCAACCGGCGCCTACACCTACAGCATGTCGAGCAATTATAATTATTTTCCACGCCCGCCGGTCATCGCCGTCGGCGAAGGTGAACCGCAAGTGTGGGCAAGCCGCGAAACCCTCTAGCGTGGGCTCACGCCTCACGGCGAAAACTTCTAAAAATAGACCTCAGTGACGGCCGCCGATAGCGTCGACCTCTGGCCTTTGAATATGATCGTGGGGGGCGTCTGGTCCGGAGTTCCTTGCGAAGAGAACTTCGCATAATGAAACACGCCTGGGCTCGTCCTGCCGCTGAATCCGTAACATCTGGTTTCGAGTGCGGCACCTGGTTCCAGCGTTGTGCGCACGTTCATCGTGTCGACGGCTAGAGTGGCTCCGCCCGCCGAGCCATGCGTGAATTGCACCTGAAAGCCCGAGATGGGCCGAGAACCATTGTTGACCACATCCTCGCATTCGTAGAGGGGCACGGGATTCGCTCTCGCAGGATCAGACATCGACGGATTGACGGGCACTACGCCCGCCAATGCTTAGGCCGATTTGAGTAGGACGTTCGCAGCGGGCTGACTGCTCTTCTCTATCGGAATGAGCGGGACGGCATGCCAGTATGTGCCGTTGGCGAACCCGACACCGCTTACGGCCGCCACAAAGGGCCCCTGATAGATAATCTGCGTGCAATTCGGTTGTCCTTGTCCCCATGCGACCATCGGAACCTTGAAAGGCCCCGGTACATTGAGCTGGTCTTCGCCATGCCGACCGCCCTTGGTGTACAGAAGCGCGAACGTCGCATCACTCTGCTCATGCGAACCGCCACCTTCGAAGTAAATGCACGAAGACCCGTGCCGCCCTCCCCATCCAAATTCAATGGCACGGATGATCCTTATCGTTGAATCTGCCGTCGGCAGAAGAGATTCTTCTACGACAATACCGTACCTAGGCGTATTTCCGGCGGGTGGGAGTGAGCCGGGTTGTACGGTTTGGGACCCCCGCCCATATCGCCCGGCATTTGGCTCCGACGAAATACAAGGGGATGATGTTAAGGCGAGCAGCGAAACGAGCACTAGCGGCAGCCGAAACCTCATGCGTGGATACCAAGCAATAGAATTATCCCCGTCGCGCGGTCCTCAATGACATAGATGAACGGCGAAACGGCGGAAAACTGCTGAGAGGCCGGTACCATTATGATGGGGCCACTCTGCACCTCCAAATTTGGGCTCATTCGCTCATTGACTGCGTGCAACGCTCCGCCCACGATAACCCGGATACCTTCGCCATCAATAGCCACATAAACATCTTGAGAAATAGCATGTCGCGCAGTTGCATTGGAAGACACTGCGGCGCCGAACACGTCGCCCGGATCGGCATGGACCTCCACGGAATATTCGCGCGAGAGATCCAGACCGTCGACCAAAAGTTGGGCTACGTGGAAGCCATCGGTGATTTCCTCCCACAGCTTCAAATTAAGCTCAGCTCGGAGCCTCGTAAGTACATCCGTCGAACCCCATAATATATATAAAGAAAACCCATCGTTTGCGTCGAGCCGAAATGCATGGACGCCATCATGATCATAATAAGGCACTGACAACAGTTCGTACGGTAATAACTGTGAGCTGAAGGACGCATGGATGGAGAGGACCGCAAGTGCATTGAACACGTAGTCGTTCCAAAAGCCGTAATCTGTCGACAACGCCCCGTTAATCGAGTGTCCGTGAAGCCAGGCGGTCATGAGAGGCTTGAGCGGCGCAATGCTCGTGGGAGTCGGATTCCAGGTACGCCATGTCGTTGGGGCACACAGATATTTTCCTACCCACGATGCCGTTTCCGTGTCGTATTTTGATCCGATGCGATCAGCCCAAACGCCTGACGAGAAGGCAATTGGCGTCCCTCCACTTGTTAGCTGCGCCCAAAGAGATGCTTCAGCGAGGGGAATTTCCGCCGCATTAAACCCTATGAACCGATTCAGGTACCACGACACGAGCGGGCTTAGGCCGCTGTCCCTGGTCTTTTTATTCTTTGCAAAGGAATCGAGGCCAGCCGCGTTGATCTCGTCGGCGAGCGCGCGCACCTTATCGCTAGCGACGCCGTGGCCTTCCGTCAGAGGGCAACTTGCGCGGGCGTACGACGGGGCAAAGGTTGCAAGGGCGATAATCAGAACAGGCGCAACCCCTCCACGCACGTTCATTCGTGGATACCCATAAGCAGGATGCACCCGGTAGCGCGGTTTACCACGGCATAAACCACCGGACGGAGCGACGAGAATCGCTGCGAAGCGGCGATCGGCGCCGAAAGGTCCGATGTTGCGGAGTGAAACATCGGCATCTGGAGGTAGGTGTGCCCCTCGACGGTGACCCGCTTGGGTTTTATCGAATTCCCATAAAGGTCTTCGTCGATTTGGAATTGCGCTCCGCGCGAGGTAACGGAAAGTTCCAGACTCGTCGGAAGAGCGTCCCACGGCGACGTACCCGGCGCAACAGCGGTATCGAAACCGTCAGGCGAATTGGGGCGAAGCTCGACCTCTATTCTGCGTTCGAAAGCAAGCGTATCCACGAAAACGTCCGCCTCGCGAAATCCGGCCGTTACCGTCCCCCAGCGATCGTGGTTCAGGATGCTTAGGAGATCCGCCGTGCCGTTCGAACTTGGCCAAAACAAGAAGAGCGAACTCCCATTATCGGAATCCAGTCGTATTCCCGATACCGAGCCGTCGTTAAAGAACGGCAAACGCACGAAACCCGAGAGGGGCGCTGCTGCGAACGCGATGTCGCCACGCATCGAAAGCAGCACGCTTAGGTCGTAATCGCCGTCGGGCGTCCAGCCTGTCGACGCACACAACAGCCGCCGCGCTTCATCCGCGTCCTTCCGCGTAAAGCTCGTAGTTGCTCGATTTGCGCCTACACTGGCGGCAAAATCTAGGCCCTTCGTAATCTCCTCGAGGAGTGTCGAGACTACCGAATCACGCCGCTGATGCCAGTCGGTTGAGAGGAACTGATCTAGATACCAAGTCGAGAATGGCGCAGCCACGATGTCCCGATCGCCCGATTGACTTTCGGCCAGTGCAATCTGGTGGAACCCCCGATCATTGATCTCGCGGACGAGCGCAGTTACTTCCCCGGGTGTAGCCTTGGCCACCGAGCTTGGCGGACAAGCTTCGGATCGGGCGGGCCAGATAATCGCGCTCGCCAACAGAACCAAAAATATGAGAGCTCTAGGCGTAATACTCATTGCCCGACTGGTAGCTGGTGGATGCATAATTGTCCGATGGTGGCGGTGAGCCCGGATTCGCTGCGCTGCTCCAGGCGAGGGGGACTGCCTGACCTCCGGCGACCGCATTGGCGTACGCGGTTTGGAATTCATTTAAAGCGGAGTCCAACTGTGTGTATTGATACACCTGGCCATTAACTCCGGGAACTCCAACGATCTGCTGGTTGTTGCAGGCTTTTCCAGATCCGCCGATCCCAATCGATAAGAGGCCCTATTTCCGTAGTCCTATCGGATCATACGGATTCCGCGGTAGGCAATTATTTGTTGCTTGTGAGTTCCTCGCACCGATTTCGCCCATGCCAAGCATCGCCGGCGAGCACGGTATCCACGTGCGGCACCCGAGTTCGTGGTATTGCCTCCCTAAATGACCCCGCGTAGGCAATCTTCGAACATCGCCATACGGCCGGGTGCGATTGCAACGAAGTTCGTATATTCGAAATACTCTTCGTAGCGAAGGTAGTCGAGCGTGTAGAGGCCCTCGCGCTTGAGCACGAAGATGCGATAGCCCGCGTCCTCGAGCACGTAATACGCGCCGCGCAGTGTATCGCCCGCAAGCTGCCATGCCCGGTTGTACTCGAATTGCAGCACAGCGATCGTGCGCGCGGCGATCGCCTCATGCGCGCCGCGCATCACGTGCAAATCGTAGCCCTCCGCGTCGATCTTCACTAAGTCCACGCGATCCCAGCCAGCATCGCGCAGCGCTGCATCGAGCGTGCTGATCGTAATGGTACGCCTGCTCCCGGCGGTACGAACGAAATCGGCGACCAGCGAGCTGCCTTTGCCGGCCTTCTCCTCCTCGAAAAACGGCCGCGATTCCGGCGCCGCGCCCAGCGCCACATCGTGCAGCGCGATCTGCGGGTCGTCGCCGAACCGGCGCTGCAGTTCCGCAAACGCACTTCGCGACGGTTCGAACGCGATCGCGGCGAACGGCCGGCCTGCCCGTGCCTCGCGCGCCATGCCGAGCCAGTCGCCGACGTTGGCGCCGACGTCCACGAATCGCTCGCCGAACGTCGCCACGCGCAGCACGAGCCAGCGTTCCCCGCTTTCGAGCGCATCGGGACTGTCGGCAAGATGATATTTGATCACACACCGGCACTGGTTGCGCAGCGCGACGGCAAAGCGCACGGCAAGCGGTGACTTTGCCGCGATGCGTTGAAGGCGATCGACGAGTTCACCTGCGAGGCCGCGGACGCTCACGTCGATTCGCGCTCGCGAATGCTCGATAACGGGACCGCCGTCCACGCAGCCTTCGCGCAGACCAACTCGTCGTCGCTGATAAGGGTAATGCCCTCGGCTTCCGCCAGGGCGACGTAGGCTGCGTCGTACGACGTCAGACCGCGAGCCGTCCACGTTGCCACGCGCGTTGGATCCGGCTCACGAAACTGGATTCCGAGTTCTCCAAGCGCTTCTGCGAGCGTTACGAGCGCGCGCTCGTCCAACTTCCAGCTCCGCCCCGCTACATTTACGATCTCCAGGCCCAAAAGAGGCGGCGCCAACACCAGCAGTTCACCCCTCTCGAATTGCGCGCGCAACGCTGCGGCTGGTTTTGCGTTGCGCTCGCCCTCAGTACGGAACCATTTGAGTACGACGGATGCGTCGAGAACGGCTTCCGTCATCGCCCGTCGCGCTCGGCGCGAACGATCTTGGTCGATTCCCCGCGCGCACTACTCGCAAAGAGCCGATCGAGCCGGCGAAGTGCCGCACGCACGGAAGGAGCGGCGCCTGACGAACGCGTTGCGTCCCGCTCTGCAAGTTCCGCGATATACGCGCTTCGCGAAAGACCGCGTGCAGCCGCCATTCGATCGATGCGGCGCAGCAGCCGCTCGTCGAGAGAGATGAGAACCTTTGCCATCGACTTGAGTATATCCGATATATCTCGGTCGAGCAACTGCGCAGTTCGGGCAGCACATGGGGGAAGCTCTCGTAGCGCGCGAATGGAGCGCTCATGCTCTCGCTCCTCGCGCTTTTGCTCCCCTCCCCGCTTTTCGAGGCGCCGACGTTACGCGGTGCACTGGTCAGCGCATATGTGATCTCAGCCAAAAACGGTGCGGTGATTTTTTCCCGCGATCCCGACGCGGCCGTCATGCCGGCATCCACGCTGAAGCTGGTCGTTGGTTCAGCCGCACTCGACGAACTCGGTGTCGACTTTCGCTTTACGACACAACTCGCGACCGACGGAACCTCACTTTTTCTCGTTGGGGGAGGCGATCCGTTGCTGCGCTCGAGCGATCTCGACCAAGGGGCGCAAGCCGTAGCGACGGCCGGAACCACGCACTTCGACGCGCTCGTCGGCGATGACGGCGCGCTCGACGCGCCGCGCTATCCCGGCGGCTGGGAGATCGACGATCTTCCCTATTATTACGCAGCGCCGCCGAGCCCGCTCTCGATCGACGAGAACTCGCTGCACGTCGCGCTTCACCCGGGTGCGCCCGGTGCGCCGCCGACGATCTCGACCGAGCCGGCGACGAATGCGATTACGATCGTGAACGAGGCGACCACCGGGCCGCCGCACAGCGACGACACGACCGCGCTGCACGTTTCGTGGACCGCGCCCGATACGCTCGTGCTGACCGGCAGTTTGCCGGCCGACGAAACCGACGCCGACATCGATGCGTCGATGCTCGATCCGGCAGCGGTAACCCTGGGGCTTGCCGCCGATGCGTTGGCACGCGCCGGCATTACGTTCGCGAACGCGCCGCACCTCGGCATGGCTGCGCCCGCGGCGCACGACCTCTGGGTGCATCGTTCGCCGCCGTTGCCCGATCTCTTGAAAGCAATGTGGCCCCCGAGCAACAATCTGCTCGCCGAATCGCTGCTCGACGCGCTCGGCGCCACGCGCGCCGCGGCGCTCGACCGCGAGCGCGCCTGGCTGCGCTCGATCGGCGTCGATCCGGCGACGACCACGCTGGTCGACGGGTCGGGGCTCTCCGCCTACGACCGCATCAGCGCGCGCGATCTGGTTACGGTTCTCGCGCACGATTGGAACGGACCCAACCGCGCCGCCGTGCTCGCGGCGCTGCCGGTCGGAGGAAAGAGCGGAACGCTCGCGCATCGCTTCACCGCACCGCCGCTCGCCGGAGCGGTGATCGCCAAGACCGGCACGGTCAATCATACGCGTACGCTCGCGGGGTATTTACTGACACCGCACGGAACGCTGATCTTCGCCTTGATGATCAACGATTGGATGGACCAGGACCCGGGCGCGGCGGACCGTCTCCACGCGTTTCAGTCGACGTTCTTGGAGTCGTTCTTCGAATGAATGAAAGGCTGCGCAAAGCCTGTTCGATCGACGACCTGCGCACGATGGCGCAGCGCCGGGTTCCGCGCGCGTTCTTCCAGTACGGCGATCACGGCTCGTACACGCAATCGACGCTGCGCTCGAATCGTACCGACCTCGATGCGCTGCACCTGCGCCAGCGCATCGGAATCGACGTGCGGGAGCGCAATCTCTCGACCACGATCGCCGGCGAGGAAGCGGCGTTGCCGTTCGCCTTCGCGCCGATCGGTCTGTGCGGCATGCAGCACGGCGACGGCGAGATCCTCGCCTGCCGCGCCGCGCAGGCGGCCGGAATTCCGTTCTGCTTGAGTACGATGTCGATCGATTCGATCGAAGACGTGGCCGAATCGGTCGAGAAGCCGTTCTGGTTCCAGCTCTACGTGATGCGCGATCGCGGCTTCGTGCGCGATCTCATCGCGCGCGCGGTGGCGGCAAAGTGCAGCGCGCTGATGGTCACGATGGACCTAACCGTGCTCGGCCAGCGCCACTGCGACGTGAAGAACGGCCTGACGGTTCCGCCTGAAATCACGTTGGGTAATCTCTTCGACGTCGCGACCAAACCGGCGTGGGGCCTTTCCATCCTGCGCGGCAAACGCAAAACGTTCGGCAATCTGGCCGGCCACATCCAAGGGATGGAGAGCGTCACCTCGCTCGCGACCTGGGTTTCACAACAGTTCGATCCGACGCTCAACTGGCGCGATCTCGAATGGATTCGCGCACTGTGGCCGGGGCGGATCGTGATCAAAGGCATTCTCGATCCGCGGGACGCTCGCATCGCCGCGAGCACCGGCGTCAGCGCCATCGTCGTTTCCAATCACGGCGGGCGTCAGCTCGACGGCGCACCCTCGACGATCTCGGTGCTCGAATCGGTCGTCGACGCGGTCGGCGATCAGGTCGACGTGATCTTCGATTCCGGCGTGCGCACCGGGATGGACGTGCTGCGCGCGCTTGCGCTCGGGGCACGTTCGGTGCTGCTCGGCCGCGCCTACATCTACGGCCTCGGAGCCGGCGGCCAAGACGGAGTCACGCGCGCGATCGAGATCGTGCGCAACGAACTTGCGATCTCGATGGCGTTGACCGGCACGACCAGCGTGCGCGACGTGCGCCGCGACGTGATCGTCGAACCCGCCGGCGCTAGATGACGAGCACGAGCTTCCCGCTGGTCGCGCGCGATTCGAGCAACCGGTGCGCCTCGGCGGCCTGCGCCAGCGGCAACGTGCGGTCGATCCGCAGCGTCAACGTCCCGTTCGCGATCGCACCCAGGACGTCGCGCGCACGCCGCAGCAGTTCCTCGCGTGTTGCGATGAAGTTGGGCAGCGTCCCGCCCGCGACGGTAAGCGAGCGCGCTTGCAGGCTGTTCGGTCCGATCGGATCGGCCGGCCCGCTGGCCGAGCCATAGAGCACGACGGTTCCACGCGTTCGCACGGATTCGAGGCTGCCGGGAAAGGTCGACTTCCCCACTCCGTCGAGCACCAAATCGACTCCGCTTCCCTCGGTGAGCTTTTTCACCGCATCAACAAAATTTTCGCGGGTGTAGAGGATCACGTCGTCGGCGCCGGCCTCCCGCGCGACCGCCGCCTTCTCGTCGGTCGACGTCGTCCCGATCACACGCGCGCCGATCGTTTTGAGCATTTGCACGAGCAAGAGCCCGACCCCGCCCGCTGCCGCGTGCAGCAGCACGGTTGTTTGCGGGGTCACGTGATAGTACTCGTGCACCAAATACTGCGCGGTGAGCCCCTGCAGCGGAAACGCCGCGCCCTCTATCATCGACAGTCCTTCGGGCAGCGGAATCAGTCGATCCGCCGGCGCGACGACGTACTGCGCATACGCGCCGAGCACGTTGGTGAACGCGACGCGTTCGCCGACACGAACATCGCGCACGTCGTCTCCGACCGCCTCGACCGTCCCGGCGCCTTCGGCGCCGGCCGTGATCGGCGGCGTGCCGCCGTAGCGCCCGGTACGTTCGTACACGTCGCGATAATTGACGCCTGCCGCTGCCATGCGCACGAGCGCCTCGCCGCGGCCCGGCGCAGGCGTCGGCAGATCTTGGAGTTGGAGAACCTCGGGCCCGCCGAAGACGGGAATGCGTATCGCTTTCATATCGTCTACAACGCATCCGCCCCGCCGTTGGCGGCGTTCTTCAGGTGTATGAGCACCCAAATCGCAACCTTTGCCGCCGGCTGCTTCTGGGGCGTCGAAGCGGCCTTCCGGGGCGTGCCCGGCGTGATCGATGCGGTCTCCGGCTACACCGGCGGTTCCACCCAAAACCCAACGTATCGGGAGGTCTGCACCGATCGCACCGGCCACGCCGAAGCGGTCGAGGTCCGGTTCGATCCGTCCGAAGTCAGCTACGAGCACCTGCTCGACATCTTTTGGAAGATTCACGATCCGACGCAGATCAATCGCCAAGGACCGGACTACGGAACCCAATACCGCTCGGCAATTTTTACGCATTCGCTCGAGCAGGCCGCGGCCGCCGCTGCCTCGCGCGAGCGCGAAGAGATCGCGCGCGGAAAAAAGATCGCAACGCAAATAGTTGCTGCTCCGATGTTCTTTCGCGCGGAGAATTATCAT
Organism: Candidatus Baltobacteraceae bacterium; assembly: GCA_035502855.1. NCBI lineage: Bacteria > Bacillati > Vulcanimicrobiota > Vulcanimicrobiia > Vulcanimicrobiales > Vulcanimicrobiaceae > Vulcanimicrobiaceae bacterium. Next base: position 15,312 of record DATJTX010000007.1, on the reverse strand, counting down.
CAGCGGTATTTCGAGCGCAACGGTGCTCTTTGTCAGGTGGCACCATGATGCGCCGCGCTCATTTTCTCGGGGGTCTCGCCGGCGCGATCGCATTCGTGCCGTTGCTCGCGCGCGCCGCGTCGGGAACCAAGTATCCGGTGACGCATACCGATGCCGAGTGGAAAGACATCCTCGGTTCCGATCGGTACGTGATTCTGCGCGAGGACGGAACGGAGCCGGCGTTTTCCAGTCCGCTGATCGGCGAGCACCGTCCCGGTGTCTATAATTGCGCCGGCTGCAGTCAAGAACTCTTCACGTCGGAGATGAAGTACGACAGCGGCGACGGCTGGCCGTCGTTCACGAGCGTGCTGCCCGGGCGAACGCTGACGCAAGCCGACTACGATCTTCCCGGAGAGGAACGCACCGAAGTGCACTGCCGCCGCTGCGGCGGGCACCTCGGCCACATCTTCAATGATGGGCCGCCGCCGAAATACTTGCGCTACTGCATCGACGGTCTAGCGTTGAACTTCGTTCCGCGTGCGTAAGGCGAATGGAGCCGACGAGCGGACTTGAACCGCTGACCTGACGATTACGAATCGTCTGCTCTACCAACTGAGCTACGTCGGCAAATAAGGCCGGGGAGCCTGGTTCTGCGGTTCGGCTGCCTCCCCTGCCTGCACGATCGGGGCGGTAGCCGTGTCCCCACGCAGAAATGACGCCTGCATGAAGTACGATGTCGCGGTCATCGGTTTGGGCGGGATGGGCAGCGCCGTTGCCGCGCACTTGGCGCGGCGCGGCCTGCGCGTGGCGGGGTTCGAGCAGTTCACGCTCGTGCACGATCTCGGTTCGTCGGCCGGCCGTACGCGCATCATCCGTAAAGCCTACTTTGAAGACCCGGCGTACGTGCCGCTGCTGGAGCGTGCGTACGCGCTCTGGCGCGAGCTCGAAGACGAAACGCTGACCGCGTTGCTCGACCTCTTCGGCGTGCTCATGATCGGGCAGCCCGACGCGGCGTCGATCCGCGGCGTTGCCCGCGCCGCGGCCGCGTTCGATATTCCAATCGAGCATCTCGACGCCGCGCAAGTGCGTGCTCGCTTCCCGCTGCTGCGTCCGCTCGACGGCGAGGTCGCGATTCTCGAACCGTACGCCGGCGTCGTCTTTCCCGAGCGGGCGATCGCAGCCCATCTGCGGATGGCACGCAAATACGGCGCCGAACTCCACGAGCGTACGTGGGTGCGGTCGTTCGAACCGTCGGACGGCGGCGTCCGCCTCGTCTTCGAGGGCGGCGAGTCTGTCGAGGCCGCGCACGTCGCGGTGTGCGCCGGCCCGTGGACGAGCGATCTGCTCGGGCAACTCGGCGCGACGCTCACCGTTCAACGCAACGTGCAATACTGGTTCGCACCGCGTTCCGAACCGTGCGGACCGGATCGCGTTCCGGCGTTCTTCCTCGAACGCGCCGATCTGCTCGCACCGGTCTACGGAATACCCGATCTCGGCGACGGGCTCAAGATCGCCTTCCACGGTCATGGCGAGAGCTCGCACGCCGATCGGCTCGATCGCGACGTACACGAAAGCGAAATCGGGGCCATGCGCACGACGCTTGCGAAGTGGATTCCCGACGCCGGCGGCGAGCTGTGCTCCGTGAAGGCCTGTATGTACACGATGACGCCCGACGCGCACTTCGCGATCGGCCGCGTTCCCGGCTTCGCAAACATCGTCGTCGCTTGCGGCTTCTCGGGGCACGGCTTCAAGTTCGCACCGGCTATCGGCGAGATCGTCGCACAGACGATCGCCGACGGTGCGCCCAAGCTCGACGCCCGGTTTCTCGCGCTCGAGCGCTTTACCGGTAGGTGAACCCCTGGATGAAAGCGTCGTTGGTGCTTCGATCGTTCCACACCACCCAGATCGTACCCGTTCGCGGATCGATCGCCGTCGTATGCACGCCTTGAGCGATCTTCTGATCGTCGAGAAGTTTCGGATCGCTCGTCCCGTCATACGAATATAGCGTGATTCCGCCGCCCGCACACGCCAACCACTGATGTGTCGGCTCCCACGCACATTGGTCGACGTGCTCGGGAAGATTCACCCGATGAAGCAACTTGCCGGAACGGTCATACACCGCCAGAACGTTGTTCTCTCCCCCTACGATCAATTGGTGATGCTCGGCGTCGTACTGAAGCGGATGGTTGTTCTGAATCTGCGGCGTCGGAATAATCCGAGTAACCTTGAGCGTCTTGGGGTCGATCACCGCGATCTCGTTGTCGGTCGCGATGTTTTGGTAAATGTCGTGCGTTTCGGGATCGACCTGGATGTACTCGGGCTTGTGGCCGGGTAACTTGACCACCGCGATCTGACGGAACGTCTTCGTGTCGACGACGAAGATCCGCGTGCCGTCGTCTTCGTCAGCGTAGATTCGGCCGAGCTGCGGATCGTATGCGATCGCGTCGACCGGACCGTCGACGATCGCCGTGCGCAGGATCTGCTGCGATTCGGGATCGACCTCGCTCACGCTGCGCGAGTCGCCGTTTCCGGTGAACACATGCCCGGTCGCAGGATCGATCGCAAGACCATGCATCGGTCCGACCGGGATGACCGCAATGACATTTCCGGTGTCGCCGTCGGCAACCAGCAGGCCGCCTCCGCCCGGATGCGCAGCGTAAACGCGATCGCGTTCGCTATCGACGGCAAGATAATCGAATCCCCCGGCCGGATCGACCGGAACGGGCTGGGTCACCGCAACGATGGGCAAAATCTATCCTCCGCTTTCCGAACCGGCGTCGTGAAACGTTCCGCGTTTCGCGGATCGATCGAGCTCCAAGTCTTCCAGATAATAATAAACGATCTTACGATCGTCGAACCCGACCTTTGCCAATTGGCGGCCGTCGATCTCGACCACTTCATGGATATGGCCCGTGCGGCCCGCGTAGGCGTAGTTCACCTCGGAGTATCCGGGCTCGTCCGGCTTCGGGCGGGGAGTCGCTTTGACGCCGCGTAGCGGGGTGTTGTGGCGATGCATAGCGTACTACTTCGACCAATGATCATCACCTACCGTGGTAAAACCCCCAGAATCCATCCCAGCGCGTTCGTGGCGCCCACTGCCGTCCTCATCGGTGACGTAGAGGTTGGTGAGCAATCGAGCATCTGGTTTGGCGCCGTGCTCCGGGGCGACAATGGCCCGATTCGCGTCGGCGCGCGCACGTCCGTGCAAGACAATGCCGTTCTTCATGTCACGACGCTGACACAGATCGACGACGACGTCACCATCGGCCACTGCGCCGTTATGGAGGACTGTCACGTGAAGCGGCACGCTTTGATCGGCAGCAACGCCGTGCTGCTCAACGGCTGCGTGATCGGCGAAGGATCGCTGATTGCCGCCGGCAGCGTCGTCGGCGAGCGGGTCGAGATTCCGGATCACGTGTTGGCCGCCGGCGTTCCGGCAAAGGTCAAGAAACCCATCGAAGGTGAAGCAAGCAAGTGGATCGAGATCGCCGCGGAGGAATACGTGCATCTCTCGCGATCCTATATCGCCGAAGGAATCCATGCTCAGCGTCCGTGAGACGGTAAAGCGCTTCATCGAAAGCGAGGGACACAAAGTCGACGCTACCCCGATCGATCCGGACACCGGATCGAGCGAGCTGCTCTTCCGCACACGCGGACAGGTCTTTTCGGTTACGACGAACGAGGGCGACGAACGAACGCTGAGCATTTCCACCGCCTACGAAATTCCCGAATGGGCGCGCGAACCCGACCAAAACGCCGAAGCGCTCGAACGCGCCCGCAAGGATCACCCGACCGTAACCTTCACGCTCGCGCACGATGGAAGTCTCTTCGTGGCCACCCTCGATCAGGAAGCCGAATCGACGCAGGAGCTGATGCACGCGTTTTGGATCTTGGTCTCCCGCTTGCGCGATGCCGGAACACAGGCGGTCGAGGACATTGTCGACCGCACCGAAAGCAAGGCCGCCGCCGAGAAATTCATCAATTCGTTTATGATGGGCGACGGTCAGTGAGCGATCCGCTGCGAGCGATCGAGCTGGCGTTGCGCGACGAAGGGCTCTTCTTCACCCGCGATGACGACGACGATGCGCGGCGCATCGCGTTCAAGAGCGAGGGCGACCGGTATTTCGTCGTTTCGTATCGCGACGATCCCTCGTTCATCATGATCGGTTCCGGTTGGGCGTTACCGCCGCGCGTCGATCCGGCGCAGGCGATCGACGTGGCCAACGCGCTCAACGTGCGAAAAAAATTCGTCAAGACCGCGCTTTGGCAAGAGGAGAGCGACGTGCTCTTCACCGTCGAACTGTGCGTGAATTCCGCCTCGGAAGTTCGGCCGCATTTCGGCCGCCTGCTCAACGTGCTGCGCGACTCCGCCACCGAATTCTTCGACCTCTTGCGCCCCGGCGAAATTTAGGCGAGCTGACGAAGAGCCAGGCAAATCAGGGAGGCGGGAAATGTGATTCGTCCGCGTAGGGGACGAACAACGTGTACTCTTTTTGGAAGCGCAGCTTGACCATCCCGGTCGGGCCGTTGCGATGCTTGGCGATGATGAATTCGGTCACGTCGGGCTCGGGCACTTCGGGATTGTAATAACCGTCGCGAAACAGAAACGCGACGAGATCCGATTCCTGTTCAAGACTGCCCGAATTATGGGTTACGATGTCATCGACGCAGAAGTTGTGCAACGTGCCGACGGTGATATCGTATGTGGTCGCCGGGCCGAGCGACTCGACCGCCGAAATCTCGTCCCACATCACGTCGGTCTGTGAGAGGACCTCGAGCGCCGGGTCATCGAGCCACTGCGCCAACGTCGCAGATGTCCTACGGCTCATGCGCTTTCCTTGATCTCGCCATCCCAGAGCGGCGTGTGAAAGCCCGCGCTCGCGGCGCAACATCGTTACCCAGTCGTTCACCGCCAGTGGGATACGGTCGACGTGCGCGGCGGCACTGCGCTTCTCGCGAACGACCCGCGAGTTGGCACGCTCATGCTTTGCCCCCAGGAATCCGATCCGATCCATGAACTCGACGATGTGCTCACGGTCCGTTAGCGCACGCTGAGCGCTCGTGCCGGGTCGCTCCGGCTTGACGAATGGTTGAATACCGAACTCGTCCTCTGCAAGCTTTACGGCATATTGCGCCTCTTCCATCGAAGAGACCGTCAACGCCGCACTTCCGCCGAGATGTCCGTCACCGATCAGCCATCCGAGGAGCAGTGCCCGGCCTTCGGAAATGGACGGACCGCGCCACGCGGGAGCGTCGTAGCGACGCGGCACGGCAATCGTGTCGCCCACACGCAGGTCGCGCAGCTCCGACCAGCCGTCCAGCGAGAGGAGACGGTGCCCCGCCGTGCAGCGTAGAGTGCGCCCACTCCTCGTGGTAACGTGGAAGACCTCACGCTCGCCAACGCTCCATGCGTCAATGATGGGTTTCCGAGTCAGCTTCAACTGGTCGTCGACTGCCCACACGTTGAATCGCAGCCGCTGCTCGACGATTGCTCGAACCGGAATTCGTTCGCCCGTATCCGCGTTCGTGACCAGCGCACCGCCATCGAGACAATCTCTCAAATCTGCGAGCATCGGGCGTTTGTCGTTGCGCGTTTCGACACCGCGGTTCAATTGCGCGAGCGCGACGATCGGCACGCCGAGATCCTTGGCCGTCACCTTCATCGTGCGGCAGATTTCGGAGAGCTCTTCGTTACGATTCATATTCTTCGAGAGCACGCCGGGACGCAAGAGCTGCAGGTAGTCGACGAACACCGCGCCCAAGCCGCTGGTCGATTTCAAGCGCCGGCAGCGGCTGCGCACTTCGGTCACCGAGAGGCCGCCGGTATCGTCGAGATAGATCGGCAATTCGTTGAGGCTGCCCATCGCGCGCGAGATCTCTTCCCACTGATTGTTCTTGATATTCCCGCGCCGCAGATCGTGCATCGAGAGCTGCGCTTCGGCGCAGATCAAGCGTTGGATCAGCTCGTTGTTCGACATCTCGAGCGAGAAGAACGCAACCGGTTCCTTCGCTTCGCGCGCCGCGGCGACGGCCATGTTGAGTGCGAACGACGTTTTGCCCATGCCGGGGCGCGCCGCGATGATGACGAAGTTGCCGGCTTGAAAACCGGTCGTCATGTTGTCGATATCACGGAATCCCGAAGTGACACCGGTCCGGTCGCCGCGCGCGTGGAAGAGGCGGTCGATGTGCTCGAACGCATCCTTCATCAGGCTGTTCACCGCGACGAAGTCTCCGTGCATTTGCCGCTCGCCGAGCGAATAAACCAGTTGCTCGGATTGATCGAGCGCCGCGTCGACGTCCTCTTCGGCCTCGTAGCCGAGCTGCGTGATCTGCGTACCCGCATGGATGAGGCCGCGCAGCGTCGACTTCTCGCGCACGATCTTGGCATAATACGTCGCCGACGCAGCGGTCTGCACCGTGTCCATCAGCGAGCTCAAGTACGAGAGGCCGCCGACCTTCTCGAGCTGATCGCGGGTGCGCAGCGCTTCGGCAACGGTGATCTTATCGAGCGGTTCGCCGCGATAGAACAAGTCGTGGAGCGCGGCAAAGATCGTTTCGTGCACGTGCGCGTAGAAATCCGCCGGGCGCACGATCTCGCCCACGACGCCCATGATCTCGCGATCCACCAGCACCGAACCGATGAGCGCCATCTCCGCCTCGAGATTGTGCGGCGGAATGCGGTCGATGGACCCGCTATGCAGATGCGAAACGCTCAACGCGGACTCCTCATGCCCGGGTCTTGCGACGCGCGGCTTGTGAGCGACCTTGCGAACGACGGGTGGATATCTTGTGGACGCGAAGTGCACGCAGTGCTTGATCCACCGTAGCGACCGGAAGGATCTCGATTCCCGAGAGTGCGACGTCGACTTCGCGCGCGTTCTCCTTCGGCAGGAGCATCGCACGCATGCCTGCTTGACGTGCGGCGTAGAGTTTTTCCACTACGCCTCCCACTGCGCGGATCTTGCCCTGAATCGAGAGCTCACCGGTAATTGCCGCATCTTGGGGCAGGGGCGTCTTGGTGGTGGAGGAGTAGAGCGCGAGGAAGATCGCCAAGCCCGCCGAGGGACCGTCGATATTCCCTCCGCCCACGATATTGATGTGCAGATCGAAATCGGCGACGTCGATACCGGTTTGCGCGCGCAGTACGCTGGTCGCGTTGAAGACCGAATCCTTGGCCATCGAGCCGGCCGTGTCGTTGAAGCGAATCGTTCCTCTCCCGGTCTGCGCTGCGGCGAACGCGACCGCTTCGATCTCGATGATGCTGCCTAGATAGTTGTGCACGCCCAGGCCGAACGTCTTGCCGATCTCGCGTGCCGCGCGCGCCTTGACGAGTGTGTGCGGCACCAGACGCGAAGTTTGCACGACCACGCGCACGTCGGCTTCGGTCAACATAACCGGCGCGTTGTTCTTGCGCGGATCGACGCGGTAGAGCGCTTGGCTGTACGCGTCGGCGACGATCTGCACCGCCTTGCGTCCCTCGATCGTGTACGAGGCGATCAGTTGCGGCACACCGCGCGCGGCTTTGGCGCCGAGGCGCTTGATTGCGGCTTGTACGATCGAAACGACTTGGTGCTGCGTGAGCGGCGAAAAAAAGATTTCGGACGCGCGCGAGCGGACCGCCGGGTCGATCTCCTCGGGATCGCGCGTCGTCGCGCCGATCAGCACGAAATCCGCCGGAGCGCCCTCTTCGAAGAGGCGCCTGACGTAGGCCGGCACGTTCGGCGCGGATTTATCGTAGTACGAGGACTCGAAGGTAACGCGTTTGTCTTCGAGGACCTTGAGCAGACGCGTTTGCAAGAGCGGGTCGAGCTCGCCGATTTCGTCGATGAAGAGCACGCCGCCATGCGCCCGCGTCACGAGCCCGAGCTTGGGCTCGGGGACCCCGCCTTCGGCGAACTCACGCCGGCTGCCCTGATAGATCGGATCGTGGACGCTGCCCAAGAGCGGGTTGGTCGTCTCGCGCGGATCCCAGCGCAGCGTCGTGCCGCTCGTCTCGATAAAGGGCGCGTCTTTCGCAAACGGTGTGTACGCGCGCGTTTTCGCGAGTTCCAGCACCAGCCGCGCGGCCGTGGTCTTGCCCACGCCCGGCGGTCCATACAAAATGACGTGTTGCGGGTAGGGCGAGCTGATCTTTGCGAGCAGCGCTTTGATCGCGCTCTCTTGTCCGATGATTTCGGCGAGGCGCTGCGGACGCAGTTGCTGCAACGCCGATGCCGCGAGGCTGCGCTGCGAAAGCGCTTCGAGTTCCTCGAGTTTCGCCTGCGTCGCCGGCGTTTCGGGCCCGGCGTCCTCGCGGAGCGCCTCGAGTTTGAGATCGTTGAGGTACTCCTGATGACGCGCGTTCATCTTCTCGGAGACCTTGCGATCGATCGCGTCGCCCACGCTCTTCTGCGCGAGCAGATCCGCCATCGCTTCTTCGATCTCGGCGATCGTCTTGCGCTGTTGGGCGCGCGTGGTCGCTCGTTCGAGCGTCGGATCCTCGAAGACCAGTCGGCCGAGCGCGCACAAACGATCGGAAAGGTTTTGCGAGCGCATCATCTTCAGTGCGCTCACCTTTCCGGCACGAAGCACGAGCTTGTCGTGACCGATCGCTCCGGCCAGCATCTCGTAGAGTGCCGAGACGTAGCGGTTCAGCTCGTCTTCAACGCCGTATTTGCGCCGCAGGCGCGAGGCATAGGTGCCGTCGGATCCGGCCGCCACGATTCGCCGGCCTACGAGGAAACGACGTTGATCGTCGCTTTGGCGACCACGTTGCGATGGAGTTTGATTTCCACGGGATAGGACCCGAGCGCCTTGATCGCGCTCTTGATCTCGATCTTGTGTTTGTCGACGTCGACTTCGAGTGCCTTGGCGAGCGCGTGTGCGACGTCGGCGTTGGTAACGGCACCGAAGAGCTTGCCGTTGCCGCCGGCCTTGGCTTTGACGTCGAGCTGCATGCTCTCGATTTTGCTGGCGAGTTCCTTGGCTTGCGCGAGCGTCTGCGCCTCGCGCTTTTCCTGCGCGCGCTTTTGGTCGGCGTGCGCGGCGAGCGCGCCTTTGTTCGCCTCCGACGCAAGATTGCGCGGAAGGAGGAAATTGCGCGCGTATCCCTCGGCGACGTCGACCACGTCGCCCTTCTTTCCGAGCGCCTTGACGTCGCCCAGAAGAATGACCTTCATGTTGAGAACCCCGTGGCTATTCGGAAACGTAAGGAAGAAACGCGATGACGCGCGCGCGCTTGACCGCGGTCGTCAGCAACCGTTGATGCTTGGCGCAATTGCCGGAGATGCGCCGCGGAACGATCTTACCGCGCTCGGAAACGTATTTCTTGAGGCGGTTCACGTCGCGATAACTGATGTCGATCGCCTTGTCGGCGCAGAAATTACACGATTTGCGCTTCGGGCGGCGATCTTTCACCGCGCGCTTCGTCTTGGTGGCGGCCACGTATGTTGTCCTTTCGACTAGGTGGTTGAAACGCCGCCCTTCGACAAGCTCAGGATGACGGCGTTCTAGCCAAGTGACTCGGGCTAAACCCGAACCACTGCCGGCCCTTCCAGGGTGGACCGGACGGCTGATCTTATCACGTCCTCCCGCCCCGTTCTAGTGCCTTTGCGACGAACATATGTTCGATTCCGCGCCTTCCGTTCCTTCCCTTAGTGGCTCGCGCCGAACTCGAAACCGATCCGGTTTTGCGACGTGAGCGATCCCGCCGTTCCAAAAATCGTTCCAGCGATGCCGTTGCGCACGCTCGCATGCGCCCACTCGACCCGGAGGATGCCGGACCCGCCGAATTTCAGGGTGGGAGTGAGCGTGAACGTCGTCGCTCCGCTCCCCGGACCGTACAACAGGAACGCGTTGGGGCTCAGATCACTGGTCGCCGCTTCGTTCTCCGCGTCTTCGATGCGAAATCCGACCAGGAAGGCGTTGGAGAACGTGTACGAACCGAGCAGCGAGAGCGCGTAGTCCGACTCCGCGCTCGTGAATCCCAGGGCCGCGGACGATGGCGAACGCACCCAGAGCGCGTACGGCGAGAATTGCCATTTCCCCGCGGCGCGCGAGTACATCAAATTGTACTCGGATTGGTTTGCGATCGCAGACGTGGCATTGCCGGGCGTGTTCGCGCCCGGATTCATCCCGACGAAGGTAAGCGAGGTCGCACTCGAGGGAGCCCAGGCGACCTCGTATTCGATCGTGCGCAGCGAACCGCTGTAGAAGCCGTCGTTGTATTCCGCGGCAACCGTCCATGGGCCATTGCTGTAGCCGGCGTGCACGCCGCGGCTCACCACCGGCTCGAGCGCCCATCCCAGTCCCCGCTCGATGTCGACGTTTTGATAGGTGAACGCGCCCTCCGCGCCGAGCAGCGTTCCGATCTGTCCTCCGTAGATCGTGAGATGCTGATCGGGCGAGGTGTAGGCGGCTTGCCACAGCGGAACGAGCGAATAGCAACTCGTGTTCGCGCACGTCGCGTTATCGGTGAGCGACTTGTAGTTATTGAACGTCGAATTGATCGCGGTGCCGACGGTCGGAAAGTTGTACCCGCCGGCCGTCGCGGAGATCTTGTAATACCCCGATGTCGCGCTCGCGTTGACGAGCAGGTCGCTCAGGTCGTCGCGTCCCTGTTTGTCGGCGCCGTTCGGCGTATCGAGCGCGCCGCTGACATTGGTGTTGTATGTTTGTATGCCCACGATCATGAGGTCGCCCCCGATCGCGCCGGAGGCGTATGGGGTTGCGGTTGGGGTCGGCGTCGGCGCCGGAGTAGGCGGCGGCGTCTGCTGTGCAGACGCCGCCGTCGCTGCCCCCAGAGCGCCCGCGGCGGCCACGGCCGCCACGAGCGCCAGTGCTGCTACCCTCATGCGCGCGAGCCCGCAGGCGCGGCCGGAACGCCGATGCCCGGGATCGGGTCGACACCGTGGATGGCGAGATCGCCCGCTTCCATGTGGTCCTCGGTAACGCGTAGCGGCACGATGAAACTGATCACCTTCAGGATCACGAACGTGCCGATGACGTTGGTGACGATGATGAACGCCGCCGCTTCGGCTTGATGCACGAACTGCGTCGGGCCGCCGCCGTAGAGCCAACCCGAAACCGAAACGGTCGCGGCATTTTTGCCCGCCGCGGCGTTGGCAACGTACTCGATCATATTCGGATCGGCGACGAGGCCGGCCATCAATCCGCCCACCAGGCCCGCCACGCCGTGCGTGTGCAGAACCGAGAACGTGTCGTCGACCTTCTTGAAGAACGAGAGACGGCTGAGATAGCGAAGCGTGAGCCAAGGAACGATCGTGACCACACCGACCATGATCGCGCCGTACCCGTTCACGTAACCGGCGCACGGCGTGATCGCGACGAGCCCCGCGATCATGCCGTTGATCATCGAGACCGCGTTCGGTTTGCCGGTCGCGAACATGTCGGCAATCAGCCACACGAGCAGTGCCGTCGCGGTCGCGATGTTCGTGTTGAGCACCGCCGCACCGGCATCGGCGTTGGCGAAGTACGGGTCGCCGCCGTTGAAGCCGTTCCAGCCGAGCCAGAGTATGCCGGCGCCGGCGAACGCCATGATCAGATTGTTGGGCTCGAAATCACGCTGATCGGCGAGCAGACGCGGACCGACGACGGCCGCAGCGGTAAAGCCGGAGATGCCAGCCGCCAAATGAATCACGTAACCGCCCGAGTAATCGACCGCTCCGAGTTGTGCGAGCCAGCCGCCGCCCCACAGCGCGAACGCGCCGATCGAGTAGACGATGATGCTCCAAAGCGGAACGAAGAGCATCCATGCTTTGAAGTTCATGCGGCCGAAGACCGAGCCCGCGATGAGGATCGGCGTGATCGCCGCGAAGACGAACTGGAAGTAGATCATCGCGGAGCCGGGGAAGTGCAGCGCCGGCATTCCGCTCGCCGCGAGCGGAACGACCGACTGCCCGATCTCGTAAAACGGACCGAGCGCGGGCCCCGGAATGCCGATGAACGCCGCAAGGATCCCCGGGCCGAGTTTGGCCGGATTGCCGAAGCTCATGTTGTAGCTCAGCAGCGTCCACGAGAGCAGCACGACCGAAAACGCGTAGAAAACCATGACCGCCGAATTGAGCGCCCACTTCTTCTTGACGAGTCCGGCGTAGAGGATGGCGAGACCCGGAACGCTTTGCAGTCCGACGAACGTCGCGGCGGTGAGCTGCCACGCGGTATCGCCGGAGTTCAGCCATTTCGGGGCTTCGAGATACGGATTTACGTCAGCTAATACAAACACGACCCAACCCCTTAACGCGAAGAGTGAGAGATTGGAGTATCGTATCCGCGCAAGGCCGCCAGCGCATTATCCAGGCGGTGAACTCGGAAACGCTATTTTAGGCCAGATCGAGAAAGCGACGATACGGGCTAAAGACGCTCAGGATGACAAACAATGCGCGCTATTTCGGGCCTTCTCTAAAATAAATTCCAGAGATATTGGTTGTAGACTTCGTGGTGGAACTGCACTTCCGGCGCCTTCACGTAGGTGCCGAGCGAACGCGGGCAGCGGTCGGCTGCGACTTGCTTCAACTCCGCGTAGCGTTCCTTCACGTCATCACCGAGCATCGCGCTCGTCCACTTCGAGTTCCGGAATGCCGCCAGCGCGTCGTAGATGTTGTCGGGAAGAAAGCGCTTGGCCTGACGCAGGTTGGGCGTACTCGAGATCGTGCCTTCGAGACCGGTCTTGAAGACCGCCAGCATCACCATGTATGGGTTTGCATCGGGCGCCACCGAGCGCACCTCGATGCGCACGCTGCGTTCGTTGCCGATCGGAAAGCGCACCATCGAGCCGCGATCGATCGCCGATGCCATGATTTGATTCGGCGCTTCGAAGTGAGGATCGAGACGCCGGTAGGCGTTCACCGAGGAATTGAGCATCAAACAGATGTCTTCGCCGGCGCTCAAAATCCGATCGGTGAAGGAAAGCGCGAGCGAACTCAGGTTCTCGTCGCCCTTCGGATCCCAAAACAGATTCTTGCCGTCTTTGCTCACCGACACGTTGGTATGCATGCCGCTGCCGTTGACGCCGACGACGGGTTTGGGAAGGAAGCTTGCGGTCATGCCCATGCCGGTCGCGACTTGCCGGCAGATCAATTTGTAGAGCGCGATCCGGTCGGCGGCCGAAACCGCCTCGCCGTAGTTGTAGTTGATCTCGAACTGCGAGGGCGCGACCTCGGGATGATCTTTTTCGTTCTCGAATCCCATCGCGCGCTGCACCTCGGCAACCGTATCGATGAAACGGCGCAGAGGATCGCCCGGCAGTGATTTGTAGTACCCGCCGGTGTTGACGTAGTCGAATTTCTCGGTCTCGTAGAAATTTTGCTCCGCGTCGATGCCGTCGAAGAGGAAACCTTCGATTTCATTGGCCGCGTTGAGCGTGTACCCGTTCTTGCTGTAGGCATCGTCGGAGAGGCGCTTCAACGTGCCGCGGATATCGCCCGAGAAGGGGCTGCCGTCGCGGTTGAGCACGTCGCCGAACACCAGCATCTTGCCCGGGCCGAACACGTCGGCGGGCGCCCAGTAGAACGCCCCCCAGTCCAGCGCCAGGCGCAGGTCGCTCTCGCGCTGCGCGGTGAAACCGCGGATCGACGAGCCGTCGAAGGTCAGATTGTCGTACGACTTGAGCAAGAACTTCTTGTCGTAGTCGAGCATGTGCAAACGGCCTTCGAGGTCGCTGAAGAGGACCGTCACGGCCTTGATACGGCTCTCCTTGCCGAGGTAGCTCAGCCGGTCGGCCTGGATCTTGTCGAGGGGTACCCGGTTTCTGTGTTGCTCCTTGGCTGCCAGGTTCAGCTCTTCGAGTTCGCTGTATGGAAGTTCGAGGAAGTCACGCATGGCGGCCCATTTATACAGTCCGACCGGCTTGCCTTTGTCCATTTGGTTAAAGCGCTAAGCCCCTTCGCGGGGCCGGTCGATATCACCAGAAGTGGAATCCGCGCTCATCAGCCGCCCCGCGTTGGAGCTCGTCCTCGCGCCGCGCACCGTCACCGAATTCTTCGACCGGCACTTCGAGAAGCTGCCCCTCCACGTCGAGCGCGGCGACGAGGCCTACTTTGCCGATGTTTACAACGTTGCGGATCTCGAGGACTCACTGGTCGTCGGCGCGCGCGAGCCGGAGAACTTCGCGCTGGTCAAGGCCGGCAGCCCCGAGATTCCCGAGGACGATTTCACCTACGAGCGCCCGAGCGTGCGCTGGCGGCTCACCGGCAAAGGCCCGCGCCGCTGGATCGACGCCCGCAAGGTCGTCTCGTACTTCGCCGACGGCTACACCATCATTATCAAGGATGCGGCGCTCTTCAGCGCGCGGCTGCAGCGCTTTTGCAATCACCTGCAGCGTGACCTCATGGCGTTTGCCCAGCCGAACGTGTATTTCACGCCGCCGGCCGCGCAAGGATTCGAGGTCCACCACGACACGCACGACACGCTGACGGCCCAAATCGCGGGCGAGAAGACCTGGCGCATCTACGAGCCGATCATTCAGCTTCCGCTCGAGTCGCAGCCCTTCCACAGCGGCACGAAGGTCGAGGGCCTCAAGCTCCTCGACGAAGTACGGCTGCGCGCCGGCGACACGCTCTACATTCCGCGCGGCTTTCCGCACGAAGCCAAGACGTCGCAGAGCCTCTCGCTCCACTGCACCTTTGCACTCGCGCCGGTACGCATCACCGACGTACTGGATCTCGCGCTGCGGATTGCGGGCGATCAAGACGTCGAGCTGCGGCACGCGCTGCCGCCGGCGGTGCTCGCGCAGGAAGATCTGGCGACGCGGCTGGGCCAGTTCTTCGAGTCGCGCCTCACCCAGACGTTCGAGACGCCGCGTATGCGGGTCGCGCTCGACATCGCGCTCAACGAGCTCTTCCGCCTTACGCGGCCGAACGCGAACGGCGCCTTCGCACAAGCGCTGCAGACCTTCGCGATCACCCCGGCGACGCGGGTGCGTATCGACGAGACGATCCCGTACGTCGTACGAACGCGCGGTGAAGGGATCGAACTGCTCATCGCCGGGAAGGTCGTCGCGTTCCCGCCGATCTGTAAAGCAGCCTTCGAGCGTTTGCAGCGCGGACCGGCGAGCGCGGCGGAGATGGACCCGGCACTCTCTCCCGAACATCGCGAGCTGCTGATCAAGCTGCTCGTGCTCGAAGGCCTGCTGATCATCGAAGGCTAGCGAGCCGCACAGCGAGTTCCCCGGTTTCGGTCTGGGGAAGCTCTGAAGAAGTCGCTGTACCGATCGCAAGGAGCATTTTCCGGTGCGAATCGAGGCGCATCCGAGGGAGCATAGCAACGCGCTCTGTGACCGAGGATGCAACGAAGACCCGCACCGGAAAATGCCCTTGCCCGAAGGGTTATGACCGC
>DATJTX010000006.1 GCA_035502855.1 Candidatus Baltobacteraceae bacterium | reverse complement strand
TGAAGAACACCATCAACACGATGGTCGACCAGCTCAACTCGTTCGCGAGCGAGGTGACGCGCGTCGCGCGCGAGGTGGGCACCGAGGGCAAGCTCGGCGGGCAGGCCGACGTGCGCGGGGTCGCCGGCGTCTGGCGCGACCTCACCGACAGCGTGAACTTCATGGCCGGCAATCTCACCGCGCAAGTGCGCAGCATCGCCGCGGTCACGACGGCGGTGGCCAACGGCGATCTCTCGAAGAAGATCACCGTGAACGTGCGCGGCGAGATCGCCGAGCTCAAAGACACCATCAACACGATGGTCGATCAGCTCAATGCATTTGCCTCCGAGGTGACGCGCGTCGCGCGCGAGGTGGGTTCCGAAGGCGTGCTCGGCGGACAGGCTCACGTAGCGGGCGTCAGCGGCGTTTGGAAGGATCTCACCGACAACGTCAACTCGATGGCCGCAAACCTGACCAATCAAGTCCGCGGTATCGCTCAGGTCGTTACCGGTGTCGCCAACGGGGACCTGAAGCGCAAGCTCACGCTGCAAGCGCGCGGTGAGATTGCCGAGCTCGCGGAGACCATCAACGGGATGATCGATACGCTGGCGACCTTCGGCGACCAAGTAACGACGGTGGCGCGCGAGGTCGGCTTCGAAGGCAAGCTCGGTGGACAGGCGGCCGTACCCGGCGCCGCCGGTCTCTGGCGCGAGCTCACCGACAACGTCAATCAGCTTGCTGCACAGCTCACCAATCAGATTCGCGCGATCTCCGAGGTTTCGACCGCCGTGACGAAGGGCGACCTTTCGCGACGGATCGATATCGAGGCGCGCGGCGAAGTCGGCGAGCTGACGAGCATCGTCAACGAAATGATTCAGAACTTGCGCGACACGACGCGCAAGAACGCCGAGCAGGACTGGTTCAAGACGAACCTCGCGCGGTTTACCGCAATGCTGCAGGGGCAGCGCGATATCAAGGTCGTGACGCAGCTCATCATGTCGGAGCTCGCACCGCTCATCGGCGTTCAGAGCGGCGCTTTCTACCTCAGCGATGCCGTCGAGGGCTCCGGGTACCTGCGCCTCATCGCGAGCTACGCCTTACCGAAGGACCGCCGCGATCGCGGCGTTATCTCGTTTGGCGAAGGGCTCGTCGGACAGTGCGCCGTCGAGGGACGGCGCATCATGATGAGCGACCTTCCGTCGGCATATCTGCGAATCGAGTCTGGTGTCGGGCACGCCGACGCCGCGCACGTCGTCGTGTTGCCGGTACTCTTCGAAGGCGAAGTGCGAGCCGTGATCGAGCTTGCTTCGTACAAGGGCTTCAGCGAGATCCACTTGCTCTTCCTGGATCAGCTGATGCAGTCGATCGGCATCATGCTCAACACCATCACCGCTTCCATGCGAACCGAGGAGCTGCTCGAGCAGTCACAGTCGCTGACGAGCGAGCTCCAGAGCCAACAGCTCGAGCTCAAACAAACCAACGACGAGCTCGAGGAGAAGGCGCGCCTCCTGCAAGAACGCAACGCCGAGATCGAGCGGCGAACACGAGAAATCGAAGAGGCGCGCGCGGAGGTCGAAAAGAAGGCCGAGCAGCTCGCGCTGACGTCGAAGTATAAATCGCAGTTCCTCGCAAACATGTCACACGAGCTGCGCACGCCGCTCAACAGCCTGCTCATTCTCTCCAAGCAGCTCGCGGCAAACCCCGAAGGAAACATGTCGGAGGAACAGGTCGAATACGCGGAGACGATCCGCTCCGCCGGTACCGACCTCCTCACCCTCATCAACGACATCCTCGACCTCTCGAAGATCGAGTCGGGCACCACCGCCATCGATCTGCAAGAGGTTTCGATCGATTCGATCGAGACCGAGGTCAAGCGCACGTTCAATCAGATCGCGATCGACAAGGATCTCGAGTTCGTCATCACGCGCGACGCAGACGTTGCGCCTTCGATCACGACCGATCCGACGCGGTTGCAGCAGATTCTCAAGAACCTGCTCTCGAACGCGTTCAAATTCACGACCGAAGGCGCCGTGACGCTGCACATCAGCGCCGAGCATGGCCGCACGCTGCCCGTTCCGGGACCGGCAGTTGCGTTCGCGGTCAGCGATACGGGCATCGGCATTCCGCAGGACAAGTATCACGTGATCTTCGAGGCGTTCCAACAAGCGGATATGGGAACGTCGCGTAAATTCGGTGGAACGGGTCTCGGGCTCTCGATCAGCCGCGAGATCGCGGCGCTGCTCGGCGGCGAGATCGCGGTCGAAAGCGCGGTCGGTATCGGCAGCACGTTCACCTTCTATCATCCAGCGCAGCGCGCGATCCCGGCTCGCACCGACGGCGGCACGCACGCGACGCGCGTGCGCTCGCTGCAGACGAGCGCCGGAACCGTGCTCGACGATCGTTCGACGATCGAAGCGGACGACCGTACGCTGCTCGTGATCGAGGACGATCCGACCTTCGCGCGGCTGGTGATGAGCTTTGCGCGCGCGCGAGGCTTCCGAACGATCGTCGCACAGACCGGCGAAGAAGCGTTGGAACTGGCGAACCGCTATGTTCCCGACGCGATCACGCTCGATATCGGCCTTCCTGACATGGATGGATGGAAAGTGCTCGAGGCGCTGCGCGAAACGAGCGTGACGTCGCACATTCCGGTCCACGTCATCTCGGGCGGCGAGCAACAGCAGCGCGCACTCGAGGCCGGTGCCGTAGCGCACCTGCAGAAGCCGATTTCCGAAGAAGCGCTGGTCGACGCCTTCGACCGGCTCCTCGGCTACGCGGAGAGCCGCTGCAAAAACGTCCTCGTGGTGGAGGACGACGTCGTGCAGCTCAATGCGATGGTGAATCTGATCAGCACCGGAGAAATCCAGGTCACCTCGGTCTCGACGGCCGACGCCGCTCTGACCTCGGCGCGTCGTCAGCAGTTCGACTGCATCGTGATCGATCTCGGGCTGCCGGACATGAGCGGTGAAGAACTGATCGATCGTCTGCGTTCCTCACCCGCAACGGCAACGGTTCCGATCATCGTCTACACCGGACGCGAACTCTCGCGCGAGGAGGAAGCGGGCCTGCGGCGCCTCGCCTCGACGATCATCGTCAAAGACGGGTTCGCAACCGAGCGGCTCACCGACGAACTCAACTTCTTCCTGCATCGCGTCGAAGCCGATCTTGCGCCGTCGAAACGGACGCCGCCCGACGACTCGAATGCGGCGCTCGCACATCGGCGGGTGCTGATCGTCGACGACGACGCGCGCAACATCTTCGCATTGGACGCGGCTCTGCGGGGCTACGGCATGGAAGTCGTGAGTGCCGAGAGCGGTCTTGCGGGCATCGAGATCTTGCGCTCCCGCGACGATGTCGATATCGTGCTGATGGACATCATGATGCCGGAAATGGACGGTTATGAAACGATCCGCCGGATCCGCGCGGACAATCGCATCGGCGACATGCCGATCATCGCGCTCACGGCCAAGGCCATGAAGGGAGATCGCGAAGCATGTATCGCGGCCGGAGCGTCGGAGTACGTGAGCAAACCCGTCGATATCGATCAACTGACGTCGTTGCTCAGGATATGGTTGAGCAAGTAGCGGTCGAAGCGGCCGGCGTCGCGCTGAACCTTCGCCGCGACGATCTTGCGGATATCGAGCTGCAGTTGCTGCTCGACGCGCTCGTCCGCTATGGGGCGTGCGACTTCCGTGGATTCAACCAGGCGGTGCTGCGCCGCCGCGTCGCCGACGCTATGCGTGCCGAAGGCGTAGCGACCATCTCCGGTCTGCAGGAGCGGCTGCTCCACGATGAACGCGCGTTCGCTTCGTTCGTGGTCTCGATGCGCAGCGGAACCGCGCAGCCGTTCACGGATCCGTCACTGCTGCGGGCATTCGTCGCCAATGTCGTGCCGCTGCTGCGAACGTACTCGTTCGTCCGCGTCTGGGTCCCCGGCGCGGGCCCGGGGGCCGACGCGTATACGCTGGCCGCCATCCTCGACGAGGCCGGAATTCTTGCGCGCACGATCATCTATGCGACGTTCGCCAATGACGCGTCGGTGGCGATCGCGAAGGCGGCGATGTGCCGGCACTCGGGCCGCTCGAATCTCGAGGCAGCCGCACGCATGGCGGGGTTGGAGCGTCCGCTCTCGGAGTATTTCGAAATCGACAATGAATTCGCCGTGCCGAAAGAGCGCCTGCGCGAGAGCGTGATGTTCGCGCGCCACAATCCGGCGTCGGATGCGTCGATCAACGAGTTTCACGCGATCGTCGCACGAGGCTTCCTGCCCTTGCTCAACGGCGCGGTTCAATACCGCTTGCACTCCCTGCTTTTCGAAAGTTTGATGCACCTCGGTTTTCTCGCACTCGGTACGGGCGAAACGATCGCGCACAGCGCGCACGAGGGCGCGTTCCGGCAGGTCTCACCCGACGAGCCGATTTTTCGACGCCTCCGCTAGCGGGAATACTCCCTTCATATGGATGCGAAGTATGAAGCGGCAAGCTACGACACCTATGACGAGGCCGAAGCGGCGGTGAACCGTCTCGCGGCGCTCGGCTACGGAAAAACCGAGATCAGCGTCATCGTCGGCGACCCTCCGCATGCGAGCAAACGGATGGGAGGAACCGGCGTCGGCATCGGCGCGGCCACGGGCGGACTGCTGGGCGCGATTCTCGCCGCCGCTGCCGGCGGAACCGCCGTACTCGCTACCGGCGGCGCCGCGATCCCGTTCGTCATCGGACCGCTCGCCGGGCTGCTTGCCGGAGGCGCGGCCGGCGCCGGAATCGGCGGCGTTGCCGGCGGCCTGATGCAGCTCGGATTGCAATCCGACGACTGGGACGAGAAACTGCACAGCGGCGGCATGGTCGTCGCCGTCGCCCTCAAGAATGAACGCGACCGCGAAGGCGTTCGCACGGCGCTCCTCGGTTAGCGATGATGCGCCCAACCCGCGGCGAGAATGAGCGGAAGTCCGAGCAGCACTTGGAAAGCCAGTGATACGAGAACGAGCGTTCCGACGCCGTGATCGTAAAGAACGCCCATCACCGCACTGCCGATAAACCAAGCGATCCCATAGGCGGCATCGAAGGCGCCGAGCGCGCTCGCGCGCGATTCGGCCGGCGTCAACGCCGAAACGACCGCAGGAAAGACCGTATCCTGGACGCCCATCCCCACACCCCACAGCACGACACCGAGCACCGCGATCCACCTGCCGCCGAGAAACGCAAGCGGCGCGTAGGCCGCGACCGGAAGTAAGACCGGCAGGAGGATGCGCGGTCCAAACCGATCGTACGCCTTTCCGAGCAGCGGTGACGCAATCGCAGCCGCCAACATCGCCGCCGCGTATACGATCGGCACCATACCCGCCGCAAAGAGCTGGATGCGCGCAAAGTGATACGAGATCAGCGCGAAGTCGGCAAAGCCGGCAGCTAGGCACGATGCTCCCGCGACGTAGAGCCAAAACGCACGGTCCATTCCGACGCGTCCGCGTTGCGTTGCGTCCTTTCGTTCGAACGATGCCGGGATCGGGAAAAGCGTTCGCGCGAACGACAAGACCGCGAGCGCGAGCACGGCCGGAATCGCGAGCACGCCGAACGCCTTCGTGTAGCCGGCGCCGACGAACAGGAGCCCGGCAACGATCAACGGCCCGAGCGTCGCACCGGTTTGGTCCATCGCCTCGCGAAAGCCGAAGACCCATCCGCGACCAAGTTCGGAGCCGGCATAGGAGACCATCGCATTGGTCGCCGGTTTGCGCAAGCCGCGTCCGAATCGTTCGCCGACCACGAAGATCGAAGCGACCGGCCACGTGCGCGCGAAGGCGAGAGCCGGAACGCTGAGCAGATTGATCGCGTATCCGGCGATCCCGAAATCCCAGTAGCGCTTGGTCCGGTCGGCTACGATTCCCGCGTAGTAGCGCAGTCCGTAACCGACCAGCTCGCTGAATCCGGCAACGACCCCGACGATCGTGCCGCTCGCACCGAGCACGGCGAAGAACGGTCCGATCACGCTGCGCGCACCTTCGTACGTCATGTCGCCGAAAAGGCTCACGACGCTCATCAGGAGCACGAACCGAAACGCGTGTGACTTCATCGCCGTCTCGCCGCGCGGAGATAGTCGGCGAGGATCCAGGCTGATCCGGCAATCCCGAGGTTTTCGGCGTTGCCCGTCCAGCTATTGAGGCCATGTGGATGGGAGAACGGCGCGGGAAGCCAAATCAGCAATCCGAAGCCGACGATCATCGCGGTCGTGAGCCGAGCCGCGAGAAGGGCGGACCGTCCGGTGAGCAGCGCGATCGCTGCGAGCGCAAAGGCAATCGTCGTCGCTACCGCCCAGAACATGTGCCACGGGATCCAGTTCGGAATGAAGTCGGCCGTTCCACGAAGATAGATGAGCTGCTCGAGCGTGAACGAGACGACGGAGATGGCGAAGCCGTAGTATCCGGTCCGCGCGATCCTCCCCGCCTGCGCCGGATTGCGGCGATCGAAGGTCGCGTACACGATCAGCGCGCCCGAGACCATCGAGAACTGCTCGAAGAAATTTCCCAAGCTGTCGTAGACGTGCGGCTTCGCCAGAAAGATCGGCAGCCACAGCAACGCAAAGGCGAAATAGAGCGCTCCCAGCGCCAGCGCGCCGGCGCGCGCCGTGCGTTGAAATTGGATTGCGATGCCGCCGAGAATCTCGATCGCGGCCACGAGGTAGAGCGCAAGCTCGCGATACGGGATGTTTCCGAGCGGCCGGATCTGTTGCCACACGTTGAAATCACGAAACGCCAGAGCACAGATGCCAAAAAGGATCGCCGCCGCGCCGTACACGTGGCGGCCCACATCGTATCTCACCGAGTCGTTATGACGAATGAGACGACTCCTGGTCGAGCCGCGCATATCCCAGAGCCGGGCTCTTGGCGAAAAACCCCCGAGGCTTGAAGTTGACGCCGACGCGCTCGCTCGGCATGATCGGAAAATCTTCGGGACGCGTCACGTGCGTGAACCCGAGACTGTACCACACAACGACGTCTTTATCGTAAATGCTGCGATCATCCGCGTACCGGACGAGCGAGTCGCCGTAATCCTCCGGATGCTGGTTGGGATACCAGCCGGCGGCGTAGAACTGACGCGCATCGTACGGTGTTACCCAGAAGTGACGCTGCACGAATGAGGTGGGCTCGCCGTAGCGATATCCGGGAATCGAGGAGAACGTATTGGTGATCGCCTCGATCTCGTAGCCGGCGAAGTGCCCGATCTGCGAGCGCTTGGACGGATTGTACACGACCCACGAGCGATTCGTTTGGTCGTTCAGCATCCGGCACGCTTCGCGCGAGGTCCCGAAGACCGTGCGGGTGACGCTCAGCGCTCGTCCGGCCGGGTTCGTTTTCGGATTGGGCGGCAAACGCTTGACGTTGTATTCCTCGACGGCGTTGGCCGTGCCGTCGATATCGAAATCGAGCCGCAGATTGATCCAGTGCTGGTGCGTGACGCCGAGCATCTGGGGTGAAACCAGCGTACCGAATTCCTGATCCCCGCCGGTTTCGTACACCCCGGGCCCGCGCGTCGCTTCCTCTTTGCAGACGCTGCAGGTGAGGTCCGCGATCGTCTTGTCGAGGATCATGCCTTGCAGCTCACCCTCGAATCCGAACGAGCCGTCCAGGCGGAAGATCCATTGGAAGATGTAATCGTAGTTGCCGACGTTCGTAACGTATCCGACCACGAGCTCTTTGGCGCGCGCGTAGATGTGGCGCTTGTCGGAGGCTTGCACGTGCGCGAAGAGCGCCCCGTTTTCACGTTCGTAGAAAAAGACGCGGCCGGGATCGATCCGTGCTTCGAGCGACGTGTCCGGCAGCACGGCGTCCAGCACCAGCGCGTTGTTCGGCAGTTCCTTGCCGGCGCGCAAACGCACGGCGACCGCGCCCAGACCGTACTCGCCGGAATCGAAAAACTCGCGCCAAATCCAGCCGGGCGACGGATCGGCGTACGGCACGAGCATTTCGGAGACGGCCGCCCGATAGCAGATCGACCGCACGCGGCCCTCGTCCTCGAAGCCGATCTGATGCAGCACGAGACCTTCGCGCTGATTGAAACTGTAGCGAAAATTCCATCCGTGCCAGCGGACCTGATTGCCGTCGAAGCGCAGCCGGCTGCTCGTCGGCGGCGAGATGCCGAGATCGCGCGCCGGCTTCTCCGGTCCCAGGACCGCTCGGCTGAAAATATCTTCGGGGACGTGCCGCGTGGCAATCGCACCGGGAAAATCGCGGATGGCGAGAATCGATTCGCCGTAGACGTCGACCAGCGCCATCAATCCCTCGACGTACGGTCCATAGTCGTTGATCCCGCCCTGCTTGTCGGCAAAGAGCGCGCGCACCGCGCGGATCGTCGTGCCGTCGCGAACCAAGGCCGGATCGTCTCCGGGAGCATACATGTCGATGAAAAAGCGATCGGAAATTTTGCCTTCGATTCGGTAGCCGCGCGCTTCCAGCGCAGCCTTGACCTTCGGCGATTCGTCGACCACCGCGATTGCTGCGTCGAACTCGTCCTCGGTGACGAAAGGCTGAAGGTCGTGCAAGTTGCGATTCGAGAGAACCGTCTGGGCATGAACGTCGACGATCATTTCGTAGGCCGTGCGGTTTTCAGGAGAGAGCGCCACCACGAGCGCCTCACGGCGGAAGGGCTTACCCGGTTTCCACGCGAGCACTTCCGCCTTGGGCGGCTCGTGCAACTGAACCCATCCGTACGTCGTGCGCCGGCCGAGCATCGGTTGGCCGGCGACGGCCTTCTTGATGCGTGCGAATTCGGCCGCGGTGAGCGGGTCGAGCGGATGCATCACCTGTTCGGGAACGGTGATATGCGGCGGCGCGGCCGTCGCGGCGACGGTCGCGGCGGCGGCACCGAGTGCGACGAAATTGCGCCGTGACAGAAGGCCCGTGGTCTGATCCCGTCCGCTCATAACACGATTCCTTCGGCGTAAGCCGACCAAGCACGCAAACATATGCGCGCAATCAGCATCTACGGCAGGTGCCTCCGATCGCCTCTCCGTAAGCTGGTACGATGCAGAAAGTCGCTACGAACGCGGGTTCTTTGATGTTGGCGGCGGTGCTTGCGCTCTCGGGCTGCAACGGCTCGACCGCACCGGCTGCAGCCACGCCGACGAACATCTCCGGCGATTACAGCGGGACGATGCAGGACGCGCAAGGCGGCAGCGGCACCGTGACGGCAACGCTCGCCCAGACGGGGTTCAACGCGGGCGGCACGATCACCGACACGGAAACCTCCGCAACCCTCTCGGCGCAAATCTCGCTGACGATCAGCACGGCGAACGCCGTCAAGGGTTCGATCGTGATCGACTATCCGGATAACGGACCGACCTGCTCGTTCAGCACGACCGGCACCTATAATACGAGCACCAACGTGCTCAGCGGTTCGTACACCGCCGTGACGAACTGCTCGGGTGATTCGGGGACCTACTCGTTAACGCAGCAGTGTACCGACACCATCACCAACGGCGTGCGTCGAGCCATCACCGGCATCGCGCCCTGCTAGCGCCGGCATAAGAACCGCTTGCGCCTCGTCGAGACGCAAGCCCGTTCCACGCTGCACGAGCGCCTCGAACGAACGCTCCGGAAGCGCTTTCTTGATGACGTGCGACGCAGCTTCGAGAGCCAGCCGATCGTCCTCTTCGCCGCTCCATTCGAGTTGGCTTAGCTCGCCGCAGGCGTAGCCGAACAACAGCGCCGCATCCTCCGGTGCACGCGCTGAGAGGAACGGTGTGCAGAACGCGATGGCGAGTGCTCGCATCAACGGATCGTTTCTCTCCAGCGCCGAGGTGAGCGCTGAGCGCGCGTGCGGTTCGGCATCGTTGAGCCGGCCGCTCACCAGCGCGTTCACGCAGATAGTCAGCTCGAGCGCGGTGCGCACGTCGCCCTCGGCCCACTCCAGCGCCTGCGTCGCAAGCTCGATCGCCCGGTTCCCCGATTCGCGAGACGACCACCACTGCAAAACACGGCACATCTCGTCATGGGCGTGCGCCGAGCGCGCCGCGTTCAACGCTTCTTCAAAGAGCACGCGCGCTCGTTCGATCTCCGACGGCGGCAGCGAAAACGCACATCGGCGCAGGACCGCGACAAGCAGGCGCGGGTCGCCGAGTTCGCGGGCTTTGCCGATCGCCTCCTCTGCCGGCGCTTTGGCTTCGTCGTAGCGGTGGGATCGCGCCATCAACTGCGCTTCTTGCGAAAGCGCGCGGACCAAGCCGCGCGGCTCTGACGATGCGCGAAGCAATGCGACCGCGCGCCGGGCCGACGTGAGGGCTGCTTCGTTTTGCCCGAGGTTGTTCTGCATCATCGACGCGACGTATTCGATGCGCCCGGTCGTAGCCGCCGAAACGGACGGCACCGCACGCGCCGCCTCGCACCATCGTAATCCTTCGGCGAGCAACTGCATGCGCAAGAAGATCGGGCCGCAATCGGCGGCGAGCTGCGCTCCGGTGTTTCGATCGCCCGGACCTTCGAGCAAATAGGCAAGCGCGGCGCGGAAATTATCGATATCGGGAGCGAGCCGCTCGAGCCAGCCCGCCGGGAGCCGCGAGTCGAACTCGTGGTACGCCTGCGCCGCCAGCGCCGCAAAATACGCGGCATGATGATCTCTCGCGATCGCTTCCGCCTTATGCTCGATCGCCTTCGCCGCCGCAAGCGCGCGAATGCTCTCGAGCAGCCGGTAGCGCGTCGTGAGCGCGAGCGTTACCGTCAGCAATGACTTGTCGGCGAGCGACGTGAGGATATCCAAGACCTCAAACTCGTCGGGATCGTCGCCGTCGCAGCAGACCGCCGCTGCCGCCCCGAGCGAGAATCCGCCGCGAAATACGGCCAGCCGCTCGAACAGCGCTTGCTCCTTCGGCGCGAGCAGATCGTAGCTCCACTCGATCGTCGCGGCGAGCGTTTGCTGCCGGGGAACCGCCGTATGCGAGCTGCTCGTGAGGAGCCGAAAGCGTTCGTGCAAACGCGCCGAGATGTCGTTCGGACTCAGTACGCGAACGCGTGCGGCCGCGAGCTCGATGGCGAGCGGAATTCCATCGAGACGATCGCAGATGTCGCGGACGACCTGCTCGTGTTCGTGCGCGTCGAATCCCGGCACGACCGCCGCCGCGCGCGCCGCGAACAGCTCGACCGCCGCCTTTGGCGCCAGCGGTCCGAGACGAAAGACCTGCTCGCCTGTGAGATGGAGCAGTTCGCGGCTCGTCGCCAGCACGCTCACGCGCGGAGCGGCGGCGTGAATCCGCGAGACGAGTGCAGCGACCTCGCCGACGACCTGCTCGCAATTGTCGATGACGAGAAGCGCCTCGCGCGGCCGCAGATGATTCAAGAGATGCGCCGTCTCGCTTCCTTCTTCGGCCGGCCCCGCTTCGAGCGCCGCCAGGACCGTCGCGGGAACCAGCGCGCCGTCGGCGATCGGCGCGAGATCGATGAACCACGCGCCGTGCTCGAAACGATCGATTGCGCTCGTCGCGCATTGCAGCGCGACGCGTGTCTTGCCCACGCCGCCGGAGCCGGTTATGGTCACGAGCCGCGATCGCGCGAGAGCGGCATCGATCTCGCCGAGCTCACGCTCCCGGCCAATCAGCGGTGAAAGGAGGGCCGGAGCATTCTTGGGCGCGCGAGCGCTGCTCTTTGCCGGCGTGCCGTCGATGAATCGAATGACGTGCTCCATTTGCGCGTCGAAATCCCGGCCCGAGGTCACGTCGGCCGCGTTGAGGTACGTCAGCTTCCGCAGTGTTTCGGGCAAGTCGTCCGCGCCGGGCATCGGCGTGCGATCGAGCAAAATCGGAACCACGCGCAAGCCGATCTCGAACGCGCGCTCTACCTCCATCCGCACCGGATCGTTCGGTTGTTTGATCCGCGTCTCGCCGGCGGTCAAGGGCCCGAGCCAGCGTGGGCCGATCAGCAGCAGCAGATAATCGGTCTGCCGCAACGCATCGTCGATGCGTTCGCGGTAGTCCTGGCCGAACTCGATGGCGTCGAAGTCCATGAAGACGGCGCCGGCGCCAAAGCGATTCTTGAGGCGCTCGAAGATCAACCTCGCGAGCCCCGCCGAATCCTCGCGCCGATATGAAAGGGTGACGCGCGGCATCCAGGTCACGTTGGGTGGTTCCGGCTCGGGTTCCTACGACGCCGTAAAAAAGCGACAGCACGCCAGCGCGAGCGACGCGACCGCGAGAGCAAGATAAAAACCGGGGAACGCGATGTTATAGAACACCCGGGCGCGCACGTGCGCGATGACGGCGCCGGTGAAGAAAATCACCAGTCCGGCCGCGCCCGCAATTCCGATGATGCGAATGCCAAGCATTCCCAGGAGAAGCCCCACGACGCCGGCCGCTTTTAACGCTCCGAGAAGCGGCAGCCACGATCGCGAAACGTGCACCTCCCGGGCGGTCTTGAGCACGAAGCCTGCATTGGCAAAGTCGGCCGCGACGGCGCCGGCATTGACAACGATCGTGACGCCGGTCACGGCAAGATATGCGAGATTCATTCGTAGCCTCCGCCGCCTGGACGCGCGCAGCCCGAAAAACGTGACCCATGGAAAGGCCGGCTGCAGGCAGGCCCGGAGCCCCCGCTGTAGAGGTCCCGATGCGCATCATCTTGATCGCCTTGCTGCTCGCCGCCAATGCCATGATGCCGGCGGCCGCAGCCACATATCCGCCGCCGCACGGCGGAACCTATGTCATTCCGTCGTTCGCTTTCGAAGACGGCGAAACGATGACGAATCTGCGCCTGCATTACGAGACCTTCGGAACGCCGCGGGTAGATGCTTCGGGGAGAACCACCAATGCGGTTCTCATCATCCACGGAACCGGCGGATCCGCGTGGCAATTCATCAACGATCGTTTTGCCGGCGTGCTCTTCGTCCCCGGCGGGATCCTCGACGCAAATAAGTACTTCATCATCCTTCCCGACGAGATCGGCCACGGCGAATCGAGTAAACCGAGCGACGGTCTGCGGGCGCGCTTTCCGCACTACGGCTATCACGATATGGTGCGGGCCACCCACGAGCTGCTGGTGGACGGGCTGCACGTGAACCACCTGCGCTTGGTGATGGGCACGTCGATGGGCGGCATGCAAACCTGGATGTGGGGTGAGATGTACCCGACGATGATGGACGCGCTCGTCCCGCTCGCGAGTCTTCCGATCCAAATCTCCGGCCGAAACCGGATTTGGCGCAAAATGATTGCCGACCTGATCACGAGTTCGCCCGATTACGACGGCGGCAACTACACGAGCGAACCATACGGGATGAAAGGTGCCGCCGACCTGATTTGGATGGTCGGCAGCGCACCGCTGTACGATCAGAGCATCATGCCGACGCAACAAGCAGCGGACGCATACTACGACAGCACGGTAGCCCCGTTGGCGAAGCGCTTCGACGCAAACGATCTGCTCTATCAGATCGATGCTTCGAGCGATTACGATCCGCAACCGCTGCTGGGTTCCATCGTTGCCCCGCTGCTGGCGATAAATTCAGCCGACGATCAAATCAACCCACCGGAACTCGGCATTTTACAACGCGAGATCAAGAAGGTTCCGCACGGACGCTACGTCTTGCTGCCCATCACGGCACAAACGCGCGGTCACGGGACGCACACGTTACCCGCCGTGTGGGGCGCGTATCTTGCGGCCTTCATGAAGCAGACCGAGCGCTAACCAGGCGCGGGCCGCTTACAAAGGCGCTGCCGCGCTCGTAGAACCGCCAAGCCCGGCTTCGCTCGCGGCTCAGGCCGATTCGGGTCGTCGCCGAAACACGCCCGCGATACTCGGAATCGGCGACGCCGAGCCACAACGAAGGATCCGTACACAAATCCACGCCGTCGTCACGCATGTCGATCGCCATCGCGACGGTAAGACGTCCCGGGCCGCGCGCGAGATCTCGTACCGGCGAGGAACCGCGGCGCTCCTTCATGAGCTCGATCCCCTCGATCGGCTCGAGCGCACGAACCAAGACGCCCGCACCGATGCCGGCTCGTTCGCTCGAAACGTTCAGGCAATAGTACATTCCGTAGATGAAATACACGTAGGCGTGACCACGTGTCAAATAGAGCGAGCCATTTCGGCGCGTTTGGCCGCGAAACGCGTGCCCCGCTGCATCGCCGACCGGGTACGCCTCGGTTTCCACGATGCGCCCGCTCGTTCGCCGTCCTCGAAGATCGTGCACCAGCATTTTTCCGACGAGGTAGCGCGCAAGCTCGATCGTGTCGACCGGTAAATCGCGCCGGCGAAGCCGCTTGATCAATCCGGCCGCTTCGCTTAAATCGGAGCGCCGGTAACGGCATTGCGTTGGCGCGCGAGCTTGCGTATGCCGTTGACGACCAGTCGATCGAAATGCTCGGTCTTCCCGTGCGCTTCGAGCGCCGCTTTGTCCTTATACGCTTCGTAGAGCGCGAACGCGCCGGGGTCGTCCTGACTTCGCGCGACTTCAAACGCGAGCACGCCCGGCTCGGCGCGCGAGGCTTCACGCAATTCCCGCAGGATCGCTTCGGCCTTGTCACCGTCTTCGGTGGAAAACATATAGTGAACGGACTGCATCAACATACGACTTCCTTTGCGGATCTCACCCGCGCCGCTCCTTGGGGCGGGGCGCATCACCGACCGTATCATAGTCCATCGTTCGGCCAGGTTTGCATGGCGACCTCGACGACGTCGCGCAGCCACGCCGCGCCGGCGCACGCCTTATGCACGACACCCAGGCTCAGCGCGACCGCCGCGTAGAACCGCGCGAGCTGCCGGGCGTCGGCCGTCGCCGGAATCTGTTTCGTGTGAATCGCACGTTCGATCGCGCGCTCGAGACTTAACTCCATGTTCGCGACGTTGCGCGAAACGGCGGATTCGATCGGCGTTGCGTTTCCGGTACACGCTACGGCCGAATTGGTCATGAGGCAGCCGGGTGGAACGCCCGGGCTGGTCATCCGCTCGACGATCGCAAGCAGCATGCACCGGATGCCCTCGCCGACGTCTTCGTGCTCGAGCTGCGCGAGCGGC
This sequence comes from Candidatus Baltobacteraceae bacterium, assembly GCA_035502855.1. Lineage (NCBI taxonomy): Bacteria > Bacillati > Vulcanimicrobiota > Vulcanimicrobiia > Vulcanimicrobiales > Vulcanimicrobiaceae > Vulcanimicrobiaceae bacterium. Next base: position 16,937 of record DATJTX010000006.1, on the reverse strand, counting down.
GGCCCACCGAACTTCGTTTGGTAGCGATCCAGCGCGGCCAGAAACAAGCGTTCTTTATCGCCGAAGGCGTTGTAGAGACTCCCGCGCCCGAGTCCGGTGGCAGCTTCGAGCTCAGGAATGGATGTTGCCTCGTAGCCGGCCCGCCAGAACACCCCGGCGGCGCGGTCCAAGACCTCATCGATTACAAAATCTTTTGGTCGGCCCATGAATGCTCAGCGCTCGTGCAACGACAGTTCTTGACTGTTCATTACAAAATCCTCTATAGTGGCCCAAGCCGATGAATATCGTGGTAATGGGCACAGGCGGCCTGGGCGGCTACTTCGGAGGCCGGCTGGCGGCAGCGGGAAATGCGTTGACGTTCGTCGCGCGCGGAAAACATCTCGCGGCGATACAACGCGAGGGTTTGCGGATCGAAAGCGCCGTTGCTCCGTTACAGTTACGCGACGTGCGGGCCGTCGAACGCGTGGACGGCATGCCGCTCGCAGACGTGGTGATCATCGCGGTGAAGCTTTGGGATACCGAGGCGGCGGCGGAGGCTGTTCGGCCGGTCGTCGGTGCGCACACGATGGTGGTCTCGTTTCAAAACGGCGTCGACGCGGTCGATCGGATCGCGCCGATCGTCGGCCGCGATCACGTGATCGGTGGCCTGAGTTATATCGCTGCCGAGATCGCGCAGCCCGGCGTCGTGCGGCACAGCGGCACGCTGCAACGATTGGTCTTCGGCGAACTCGACGGTCAACGCAGCGCGCGGGTGGACGCCTTTGCCTCTGCGTGCGCCGCCGCCGGAATCGACTATGTGGTCAGCGGCGACATTCAAAAGGCCATCTGGGAGAAGTTCGTCTTCCTCGTCGGGCTGAGCGCGGTAACGTGCGTTTTTCGGCGAAGCATCGGCCCCATCCGGTCGCACCCGCGCAGCCGCGCACTTCTGCGAGAGGTCATGCGTGAAGTCGTCGATGTGGCGCGTGCACGAGGGATCGCACTCGACCAATCGTTTACCGATGAGCGTCTTGCGTTCGTGGATACGCTGCCGGAGGGTATGATCGCGTCGATGTACGGCGATCTGCAGCGGGGCAATCGGTTGGAGCTTCCGTGGCTCAGCGGGAAAGTCGTCGAACTCGGAGCCGCGATCAACGTCCCGACGCCGGCCAACGGTTTTGTAACCGACGCGCTCTCGCTCGACGTTGACGGTCGAAGCGAGGGATGACGGTCGCGCCCAGCCTCACGCTTCGCTCAATCGGCGTGCGGCCCGTTCGCGTACCACTGCGTAGGCCGGTGATGACGGGCGCAGGCCTCATCGAATCCGCGCCGTTGGTGCTGATCGACCTTCACACGCACGAAGGCGTAACCGGTCACGCGTACGTCGTGTGCTACGTCGAACGACTGCTCGCACCCGTTTGCCGTCTCTTGGAAGAGAGTTTCGCCTTGATTCAGGGAGTGGCGGTGGCCCCTCTCGACATCGCGCAGACCTTCGAACGCGCATACCGTATTCCGGGCCTGCGGGGCCTGGTTTCCTACGCGCTCGCCGGCATCGACGTTGCATGTTGGGACGCACTCGCGCGGGGAGCCGGTCTTCCGTTGGCAGCGTTTCTCGGTGCCGCACCGCACGCGATCCCGGCCTATAACAGCAACGGCCTGGGCGTCGCCGATCCGAGCGCAACCGGCGACGAAGCGCTGGCGCTGCTTGCCGAGGGATTTGACGCGGTGAAATTGCGGCTGGGGTATTCCACCCTGGAGGACGACGTACGAGCGGTTCGTTCGGTGAAGGACGCCGCCGGCGCCGGAGTCCCGATCATGTGCGACTACAATCAAGCACTCGGCGTTCCCGATGCAGTATTGCGCGGCAAAGCTCTCGACGCCGAGGGCCTCGCGTGGATCGAAGAGCCCATCGCTCACGACGACTACGATGGTTGCGCACACGTCGCAGATAGCATCGCAACGCCGATTCAGCTCGGCGAGAATCTCATCGGCTCGCGCGACGTCTTACGAGCCGTCCAGGCGCATGCGAGCGATTTGCTGATGTTCGATCTCATGCGTATCCGCGGCGTGACGGGTTGGCTTCGCGCGGCGGCCATTGCGGAAGCGGCCGGCATCGACGTGTCTTCGCATCTCTTCCCGGAGGTCAGTGCGCATCTACTGGCAGCGACGCCGACGGCGCACTGGCTCGAATATGTCGACTGGGCAAATCCGATTCTCTCCGAGCCTCTTCGCGTCACCGGCGGCCGCGCTCAGCCGTCAACCGGTCCGGGAACCGGCGTGAGTTGGAATGAGGACGCGGTCAAAGCCTTCGCCGTCTAGCCCTTCGACGCCGGAATTGCACGAGGGTTGACAGGCGATCCGATATTATCTACTATGTGGATATTATGGCGAAGGGTGAGTATCTCGGCGAGTTCGAGCATATCGTTCTGCTGACCGTGCTCCGTTTGGGCGACGGTGCGTACGGAGCGATGATTCGCGCCGAGATCGAGCGCGTAACGGGTCGTTCTCCCGCGATCGGCGCGGTCCACGCGACGCTCGAGCGCCTCGAACGAAAGGGGTTGGTCTCATCGTGGATCGGTGAGCCGACCGCTGAGCGCGGCGGCAAAGCCAAACGTCACTTCAAGATCGAGGCCGACGGCGTTTCGGCACTCAAAAATGCCCGGCACACGCTGGAACGACTTCACAAGGGCGTATCGCTGCGAGACGCGACCGCGTGAGCCCGCCTATCCTCGCCCAAGCGCTTGTCGCAGCCGTCGCGCCTGCAAGCGACTACGAGATTGTTGCAGGCGACCTGCACGAGGAATACGTGCGCATCAGATATTTGAGCGGGGAGAAGGCGGCGAACCGCTGGTACTGGATGCAAACGCTGCTTTCAATACCGTCGCTGCTCTCGTACTCGCGATCGAACCGATCGGCGCTCCGCCGCATCGGCGTCGCCCTCATCGCGCTCGCCGTACTCGTTGCAATGATGGCCGCCCTCATGACGATCGATTCGGTAATCGGTAGCGGAGATCGGCTTGCAGACTGGGTGTGGCTTTGCATCGATTACGCGGACGCAATCGTGTTCGGCGCGATTCTTGCATGGCTCGTTCGTACCGACGGCCTGCGCGTTGCGTTTTTTGCATCGGTATTTCTCGTCCTCTGCTTTGTCGTTCCGGCTATCGCAGGGCATCCGGGTTCTCAAGCGCCGCTTATGGCGTGGATTCAACTCTTCGGAGCCGTCCCTGCGATGTGTATCGGGGCCGGTCTTTTTCAAGCCGTCAAACGTAGGATAGATATCGCGCGCTGAGACGGCGCGCCGACCCGCTCAAGTAAGCACCAACCTAGGAGCCTTCATGAGAGCCTTTGCACGAGGCGTGTTTCATGCTGCCGCACTGCTCCTGTGTGCGGCTGCGCTACCGGCGCGCGCGGACGACGCACCGCCAACCCTTACGCTTCCCGCCGCGCCCGCGCCGGCGGTGGACGGCGACGTGGATCGATCGTGGGACGGCGCGGCAACGATCCATCTCGACTACGACTTCACCTATCGCCGTCCGGCGAGCTCGCCGCCGATGGTGCGCGTAACACAGGACGGGACCGCGCTCTACGTCGCGTTCGAAGTCACGGAGAAGAGCGTCATCGCCAACCAACATACCAACGGCAGCTCCGTATTGAGCGACGATTACGTCGGCGTCTATTTCAGTCCGCAAGGGAGCGAGGGGTTTTCCTACGCGTTCTTCGCCAATCCGATCGGCACGCGCTATCAAACCTCGAGCGAGAACAGCGCGTACGCACCGGAGTGGACCGCCGTTGGCCGCTCGACCCCGCGCGGCTACGAGGTCACGATGCGTATCCCGCTGAGCATCATCCGCTCGGGCGGCTCACACGACTGGCGCATGCAATTTGTGCGCTTCTCCCAGGCCACGAATTCGCTCGACGTATGGGCCTACTCGCCCATCGCGAGTTCGGCGTCGGATCCGACGTTCATCGGCCGGGTCAAAGGCGTCGGCATCGTGCCGTCCGGATCGAAATCGGCGAACGCGCGCAACCCCGCGCGTCTGCAGATGTACGGTCTCGGCGAGGCAACGAGCGCCGCAAACGGCGGCAGCACCTCGCGTGTCGGCGCGGATTTCTCCCTGCCGATCGATCCGACTGCGTCGTTTGTCGGCGCGCTTCATCCGGACTACTCGAATGTGGAATCCGACCAGCAGACGATCGCGCCGACCGCGTTCGCCCGCCAATATGTCGAGGTGCGGCCGTTCTTCACCCAGCTCGCAAGCAATTTCTATCAAAACTTCGTTTGTGTCTCGTGTCCTTCAACGCTCTACACGCCCTCGATCCCGGCGTTTTCGCAAGGCTATGGTGCCGAAGGCACACAGGGCCGCATGGCGTTCGCGGCATTCGACGCGCTCGGTCTCGACCGTACCGACCAAGCCGAGACCGCGAACTACGCCTACGAGGATCCACGGCAAAATGTTGGCATCGATACCGAGCGTGTGGCGGTCGACGCCTATGGACTGAGCGATGACACCGCCTCGCTTGGTCTGGGCTATCTCAACCAACACACGCACGTCGGCGTCTACAGCAACAACATCTTCGAATCCGGGTCGCTGATCTCAGACGGCGCGCAGGCCCAAGACCGGGAGTACGGCTTGGTCTACTTTACGGCAACGAGCAGCTATGTCGTCGGCGTGCAGCGGATCGGCGCTCAATTCGATCCGCTCGACGGCTACGTCGCGCAGAACGACATCCTCGGGTATCAAAGCCTCTTGCAGCACACCTTCAACTTCACGCCCTCGTTCTGGCTTCACGACGTCTACGCAATGAATTACTACGCGCGGTACAACAATCACCTCGGCCTGCTCTCACAAACGGACGAGGAAGCGCAAGTCAAGGTCGACCTGAAAGATCTGCTCACGGTGAAGTTGTATGCCGGCTCCCAAGGCATCCGCACCGTCGAGAACGCGTTTCTGCCTTTTAACGGCAACGGCTTCAACCTGGGGTACCGCGAAACCACGAACACGCCGTCATACGTGCAATACACCGGCGGCCCGTACGACCACGGCGAACTCGACGCGTGGACGTATCTCTCCACGCTGCCCATCACCCGCCGCATCCACCTCGCGCTCGAGACCGATCAGGACAAATATCTCACCGCCTATGCCGGTGAAGTTTCGACCGATCAATGGCTGGAGCGGACCTCGCTCGACTGGCAGCCGAACAAAGCATGGCAGTTCGACGTCGGCGTGCGCCGCATCATCGGCCCGAATCTCCCCAACGCGTTCCAAACGCCGGCATACGAGAACATCTATTCGCCCGGGTCGACGTGCAATATCTCGACGGGAGATCCGTATCAGTCCGGGTGCTTCGTCAACGCCGGCAACGTCTCACTCGCGCTGCATTACCTGCGCGGACACAATGAATTCTATTTCGTGTACGGCAATGCCGACAATCTCAACACCGAGCCGGCACTGTTCGTCAAATGGATCCTCTACGTCGGCGCACAGAAGGGCCAATAGCGCGGATCGCTCACTCGGAATCGCCGACTTTGAGCACGACACGCCCTTGTGCCGTCCGGTCGAGCACGCTTTCCATCGCTTTCTTGAATTGCTCCAAGGGAAAAACAGCTCCCACGTGCGGCTTGAGTTTGCCTTGTGCGATCCATGCGAAAATCTGTTCGTCGGCCGCAATGCTCGCTTCGCGATAGCGCTCGGACCAGGCGCCCCAAAAAACGCCGACGATCGAATAACCCTTCAGCAGCAATAGGTTCATTGGGACCGATGGGATGTCCCCACTCGCAAAGCCGACCGGCAGCATCCGCCCGCCCCAGTTCATGAGTCGCGTCATGGTGGTGAACACGTCGCCGCCAAGAACGTCGAAGACGACGTCCACGCCTTTACCGCCGGTCACCGCCTTGATTCGTTCGCGCAAATCTTCGTGAACGTAGTCGATCACTTCGTCCGCCCCGTATTCCCGGACGATCCCGACCTTTTCTTCGGAACCAACGCCGGCGACGACCCGGGCCCCGAGATGTCGCGCTAAGTCGACGGCTGCAAGTCCGACGCCGCCCGCGGCGCCGGATATAAAGACGGTTTCGCCGGGTCGACGACGGGCGGCAGATGCGCCGCAGAAAGTTGCGAGGCGATCATCTGCGGCGAATACGCTCCCGTCCAGTTGCTGCACGCGACGCGGTCCCCTGGTTTAAAGCGAGTCACGCCTTCGCCCACGGCGGCCACGACGCCGGTGGCGTCGGTCCCTGGGACGAACGGCGTTTGCGGCCGTAACTGATATTTGCCCGCGACCATGAGGCAGTCCATGAAATTTACCGCTGCCGCATGGACCTGAACGAGTATTTCCCCGGCGCCGGGTTTCGGAGCCGCCATCTCCCCCAAATCCAAATCATCGATTCCGGTAAACGATCGGCACACAACGGCATGCATGACTCCGGCCTCCTCTACGCGTTCGCGAGCCGGTACGCGGGCGCGATCGTCGACACCTTAGCAGAGGCGCTTTACTTGGTAGCGCCGACTTGATCGGATCCGCCTTTAGTATTCAAACGTCCCGACCACCTCATTGGAGTTTGGTTGATAGTCTTCCAAGGCGATGTACCACAGGACACCATTGGGAGCGAAGGCAAGGCCGTGCACCTTATAGCCGGTATAGCCCGCCCCGCTGATGAAGTCGCGGATTTGCGTACCGTCCGTGGTCACGTACCCGATTTTCCCAATGCTCTCAGGCGCCCCTTGCTCTGCGAACCAGATTCTTCCGTCGGGTCCGGCAGCGATCGCCGAGGGACTTCCTGCTGCGGTCGGGATCGTGAACTCGGTGATCGTTCCCGACGTCGTCACGCGCGCGATCTTGTTGCCGTTATACTCGGAGACCCAAAGGTTGCCGTCCGGCCCGGCGACGATCGCGTTCGGTTCCGCATTAGCCGTCGGAAGTGTATACGTCGCAAGAATTGCTCCCGACGACGGAGACACTTTCCAAACTTGATTTCCCGCCTGATCGGCCATCCAGACGTTTCCGTCGGGCCCGGCGGTAATCGCGGCTACCGCGGAAGCTGACGGATACGATGCATATTCGGTGATGGTTCCACTCGGCGTAATCTTCCCGTACAGATGATTCCATCCGTCGTCAAACCACACGTTCCCGTCAGGTCCAAGCCCCACTTCGTCGGGGATGGCGTAGGTTTGCCCGGCTTGCTGAACCGGAAACGACGTATCGACGCCCGCGGTCGTAACTCGCTCGATCGAGGCGTCGGCCTCGTTCGCGGCCCAGATGTTACCGTCCGAACCGAGCACAACGCCGTTTACGCCGCCATTGTTCCCATTTAAGGGGTACCAGGTCATGCTGCCGTTTGCGGTGACCTTTAAGAGACCGGCAACGGCGGTGCAGCCAATCCACATGTTCCCGTCGGAGCCGAGAGCCATGGCCCATATGCCGGGCGTTGTTTGTCCGTACGGAGTCGTCACTTCGGGCACGTTGTAGGCGCTCAAGAATCCGGGCTCCACCGCGAAGGCCGCCGTGGCAGAAGCCGCGCCGGACATTGAGGCCGTAATGGTTATCGTGGCGTCGCTCTGGGCGCCCGTGTAGCTCAGCGTAGCGGTGCTCGTTGAAGCCGTGAGCGTCGTCGTGGAGAGCGACGTGACGCCCGTCGTATCGCTATCGCTCAGCGTGACCGGCGACGCGTACGGACCGAGCACCTGGTTTCCGTCAGCGTCTACCCCGGTGACCGTGACGGTCGAGGTCGCGGCGGTTCCGACCGCCGGGTTCGGATTCGAGAGCGCGACCGCGAGCTTCACGATCGTCCCCGTAACCGCGACGTTTACCGTCGTCAGCGTCGACGAGACCGTCTCTACCATCGTTGCACTCGCGATCGCGGTCCCGGTACCGCCGGCTTGATCGTAAGCGGTTACGGTGAACGTATCGCTGCCGGTCGGCGCGGAAACGCCTATCGTGCAGTTGCGACCGCCTCCCGATGCCGCCGTGCAGAGTGAAGACGTCGAGGAGACGTTCGCCGTCGCCAGCACCGCAGTGCCGATGGCAATCGCGACCGACGCCGTACTATCGGTGAAGTCCATGGGGTGTACGCCGGACTTGGCCGAACTACTCGATACCGAAGCCAATCCCGGAATGTACATCACGAAGTTGATGTTTGGTTGTTGCGACGGCGACGTCGACGCCGTGCTCGTTGCATTTGGAATCGGCTTGAGTCCGCTGCCTGATCCGCCACCACAGGCGGTGAGCAGTACGGCTAGCGCGCATGCCAGCGCGAATGAATGATGCGATCTCATACTCCTACCACCGCCTTGATGAGTGCGCGTGCATACGGCACGCCGACGCCTGAGACAAGATCGTATCCCGGGCCGGCGATATAGCCCGGGTAGGTCGGAGACGCACTTGGACAACCTGCGCCGGCCGTACAACTCAATGCGTTGCTGCCGTAGACGACGTCGTAGATCGTCGATGCGTATTCCGACGAGTTCGCGTAGATTTTGTAGAAATACGCGGCCGGGTTGCCGAGACGATACGGATAGGGCCCGGTTGCCGTTGCGCAGCTCGAGGTCTGTTTGCAGGCTTGCAATACCAACGCCCACATCGCTGCGGCTTCCGGAGCTGCGACGCTGGTGCCGCCGATGGGTAAGATCTGCTCGTCACCGGCAAATTGACTCCCTCCGTACATCAGTACCGTGACGCCGGTGAGCGCATCGCCGTCGAGTGCGATATCGGGAACGTTGCGCATCGTTCCGGTAATGCCCGCTGCGCCGGTTTGCGGAGTCGAAAGCGGGAAATACGCGGAAACGCCGCCGCCGGATCCGTCAGCGCCGCCCGAGCGCGTTCCCCAGCCGGTGATCGGTCCGAGTAGCTGTCCCGCGGTGTTCATCGGCGTATTCACGCCGCCGACGGCCACCACGTTCGGATCGGTGGCCGGATAGGAAACGCAGAGTGCGTCCGGATTCGGTGCGACGCCCACGTACGGCGCGCACCCTTCTGCGCCCGAGTCACCCGATGAAACGAAGACGGCGATGCCCTCACTTGCGAGCGCGGCGAACTCGAGCGGTTCAACCCCCTCGCCCGAGGCGTTGAACTCGCCGCCGACGTTGAGCGTTTCCGGTCCGCCAAAGCTCAGCGAGAGCACGTCTTCGGTGTCATCCGCGATCGCGGTATTGATCTCGGCATCGGCTTCGGCCAGGCCCTGCTGCGCTTGTCCCGTGCCTGCCGGGCAGTCGACACCGATGACCCCGCATCCGTCAGCCGGATTGTACGCGAGATAATAGCGGAGATTCGCGCCCGGCGCGAGACTTGCAAGCTGCTCGGTGTCGAGCTGCGTTTCCGTATCTTCGGGATTGCAGCTCGGCGGATTCGGATATTCCGACGAGTAGGGCGGTACGCAAAATCCGCTGGGAAGCGTCACCGGCGGCGGCGTCGCAAATCCAAGCGCCGTATTTCCAGGCGCGTTCGCGTCGGTGGCCGAGACGACGGTTACCGTCCCGGAGCCGCCGACGTTCAACATTTGCTTATACGCTGGGACGTCTGCGGGGGAGAAGGGGCCGGTGCCGATCACACCCGTCGTGATGCCGGTGCCCGTGTATCCCGCCGCGTAGGCGCCCTGATAATCGAATGCGGAGGCGATTTGTTGCGGTGAGTAGCCGTAGATAACGCCGTTGCCGGCGCCGTTTGCAGCGGCATTCGACACGTCCACATGATCCGTGAAGTCGTTCGTCACCATGACGATGTTGGTGGCTCCGACGATCCCGATGGAGGCCGGCGGCGCCGGTGTGCTCTCCGGCGCAAGGAAGGTCTGCTTGCCGTTGCTATACCAGCCGAAGGTCGTGTGCAACGCGCTCTGCATCTTCGCCTGCGGGCCCGTCACGTGCAGCAGCAACCTTTGCGGCCACACCGCGACGGAAATGCCCTGCGATTGGAAGTACTTGATTGCCGCGTCGTAGGTCGTCTCCGAAGCGCCGTATCGATCGCCGATCTGTTGCGGCGTGAGGAAATGCCGGTAATCTGCGCTCTTCGGGTCGCTGACCGCCTTCGCGTAGTTCATCAGCCCGGTCGCATTTTGCATTTGCGGCACGAGGTCGGCGCTGATCGATGCGAGGTTACTCGCCGTTGCGATGAGTCTTGCGCCTTGCAGCGCCTGCGTCGAGTAACTAAACGTGGATGACGACGCCGGCGTGATTGGCGAGGTTCCGCCTACTGCCCGCGCGGACGGGACCATTGACGTACTGGGCGAACCGCCGCCGCCGGAACATGCCGCGAGGATCGCGGCTAGGAGCGATAATCCGTAGCGTAACTTCACGGTGTGTGCCTCATAACGGAGTCGGTACGAACTGCATTGTTCATCACACGTACGTCGCGCGCGTGAGCAACGGCGATGAGCGTGTTGGCGCGAGCCAGCGAGGGTCGCGGCAGCAGGGCCAACGACGTGGTGGATTCTGAAGAGTCTTGTGCGGTCGCGCGGTGAGCGAGCGACGACGTGGCCGCGTAGCTCGCGGATTGTAGCGCGAGCGTTTCGCTGACCGTCGTCGTGACGAGCGGCGTCGGCGGTGTCGTGAAGGTAAACGCGAAGGCCGAGCCGGACTGCGTGCTGTAGTCGTAGTAGTCTTGGAGATCGTCGCTCACGACTTCGCAGAGCAACCCATAGGAGCTGCTCACGTACTGCGTGACTTGGTCGTTTTCCCATTCGCCGAAAACCGTATCGAGCCGAGTCTTGGTTTCGATGAACTCTTCGACACTCGCCGATTGGTATGAAGAGCCAACCTTGCACGAGGAGGGCAACGTCGTCGATCCTTCGTCCACGTACGTGTCCGATGCAAAATCCGGCGGAGCGACGGGATACCAATCCGGAACCGAAAATGCAGCCGCCTCATCTGCGACCGGAATGTTTAGGCCGACCGTGATTTGCCCGCCGGACGGAGCCTCCACGCTGAGAGACGTCTCTCCAGCCGCGTCACCCTCGATCGGAACGTCGTAGACGCCGCTGCCGTCGTCTCGGGTCAGTGCGCTTGCCGTACCGCCTTCGGGGTACGTGAACTGTTCCTGATACGTCCCGTCTGCGTTGTACGCCGCCGTGATGTTCTCGTCGTCAGGGTCCGTTTCCGTATCGGTGCGCGTCGCGGTGTTCGTCCATTGGCCGCCGTACACGAACGGCAGCTCCTCGACGACGCCGTTACCGGTTCCGAAGATCGTTTGCGTCGCGACGCCGTTCGAATCGGAAGACGACGTGCCGATCTCGGTCACGTCGATGCCGTTCGTTCGCGTTGCGTCGGTGACGTACGAAAGATATGCTTGCGACGCGGTCGTCGTCGTTTGCAACTGACCGGCGTCCGTTTCGTTCGCCGTGAACTCGGTCAAGTTACTCTGGCCGTCGAACGACTGACCGGTCGAAACCGCAACGTTTTGCGTGACGCTTTGATTCGTCGTGCTGACCCACGGCGTCGACGTGGGCAGCGGGGTCGATCCACCATACAGCGACGGATCCGGCGGCGGCGTCGCATATAGCGTCACTGTTTGGGAAAGCGAGCCTGAATAGGTAAACGTATCACCCGAAGCCGATGCGTTCGGGCTCGGCGCCGATGCGCCGGGATTCGGCGTCGTAACGACCCCGGGTGTTGCTGGTGTGCTTCCGCCTCCCCCGCAGGCAGCAAATGCTAGGACGCCTAGCGGCACTAGCAAGGTGCCGACGCGTCGTATTCGTCGAAGTAACAAGGTGGTAGAAGCCCTCCACGGACAAATTTATCCGGGCTGGGTTCTGTGCCGTAAGTTTGGCTACTGCCGCAAGGAGTCCAGAAAGAGTCCAGAACGGCGGGCGCGTTGACGCGTAGCGAAGTCGGCGTACGCGTGCAAAAAGTCTTTCGATTTTCGGAACAACTGCTTGGCCTTCACCTTCTTACCGTCGCGCGCGAATGCCTCGACGGCGATGAGCCGGGCCTTCGCGGCTGCGGGAAAGAGCGCCGCATCTTCGAGTGATTGCCCTGCGCTAATGCCGATTTCCGACGCTAGGCCAAATTCACCGCGCGCGAGTCGCGCATCCGACTCCGCGACGTTGATGAGATAGTCGGCGCGCGCCGAAAGCGGTGCGCGCATTCTCACTTCCGCAATTTCGCGAAGCGTCGTGTCGGGGCCGGAGCGTTCCTGAAGCAGCGGTGCAGCATTCGCGATGAGCACCGCAAACCGGTCGAAGCCACACACCTCCTTGGCCATGGCAAGGCCGTAGTCGATGTACTCCATCGCTTTGGGCCGATCGGTTGCCGCGAGCGCGATGCCGTACTCGACCACGCCCATCGCGAGGTCCGGAAGATGCTTATGGTGCTGCAGCGCCACCAGCGCATCTTGTAGATCTTGCACGCATCCTGCCGAGTCACCGTTGCGCTCCTGCGCGATTCTGGCGCGCAGACGCTGAAGGTACGCGCTACCGTACGGAGCCAGCGATGAATCGATGAGGCCTGCCGCGCGATGTAGCAATGTCTGCGCGCGTTGCCATTGCCCGCATCCGATGCAGATCTCGGCTCCAAAGCCGAGCAAAATCGCGAACCGCGTCGCGTCGCGAGCGCTCAGCGTACGCTCAACGTCCGCGTCCCGGACCGCTCGGTCGAAACGCTCCAGCGCGACGTTGAATCGTCCTTGCACGCCGGCAAGCGCGATCTCGGAAGTCGCGACGCGCAGCGCCGCTTCGCGACGCATCTCGAGATTCGTAGAAGTCGACGCGATGCGGGAGAGCTGATGTATCGCCTCTACGGATTGCCGAATATTGCCCAGGATGCGCGCGGCGTCCGCCACGGTCGCCCATACCTCGATTTCCCTTGACTGCCCGCGCACTACGTTCAAAACGCGGAGCGACTCGCGCCACGCGGCGTCGAAGCGGCCCTGCTTGAAGAGCATTTCGATATATTCGTGATGCAGCGTCAGCGGATCAAGGAGCGGTGTCTCGACCGGCCGCGTGGCAAAAGATCCATCGAGAGCGTTCGCCATGCGGAGAAACGCCTCGTGGCGATCGGCGTAGAACTGGCTGCGCGAGATGCCGAGTTCGGCGGCCACCGCCTTGTGCGACTCGCCCTGGAGTTCGCACCGGACCAGGACTTGGTGCAGCCGGTAGCGGCGATTTGACGCTTTCGCTATGGAACCGGCTGGACGAAGGCTCTCCACCGCGCCGATGATCCGCGCCCGTAACCGATCGTGCGATTCGTCCGCATAGGGGGCGAGCAAGGGATTCCTGCGGAGTGCAGCCAGGTCATCGAGATCGCGTAAGATGTGCCGAGCATGAACATCTCGGCGAGCCGGCTCGGCCATTTGTCGGAGTGTTCACGATGTCTTAATCCGATTCCGGCGAGGATGCACCTTGCGAAGAGCGCCGGTCTTAAAAAGGGAGCGGCGCTTTCATTCATTTAGGTCCTTTTGGCGCTGATCGAATGGCGCCGCCTTAATTCGCGCGTACGAGATACCTGGCAAACAGGAACATTCTCATCACAAACTCTGGCGGCATCTTCAGCTGTAAATAAGCGACGCAAGGACCTGATGGAAATTAGTGATCGCGGCCCGTTCTGCGATCATCGCGCAGCCGGTCGCTGAACTCGCGGAACTTATCGGCCTCACCCTCTCGCTCGCTCCATGCTTTGATGGAGGCGAGATCGATGTCGCCACTTTCGGCCACGCCAAGGGCCGTGACGAGCGCACTGCGGTCGCTCCAATGGAAAAACGCAGTGAGGCGATCGCGGACAGAGTCCGTCCGCGAAATGATGTGGAGCACTTGGTCGTCACGTCTGACTGTCTCATAGCGTTTAATCAACTCGGCCCCGATTGCGAGTGGCCCGTGCGGAAATTCCAGTGTGAATTTCGTCCGCTCGTGCCGATAGATCTGGTCTTCGCCGACGCAAAAACCAAGCTGCTCGAGCGCTGCCGGCCCGGCTTCGCGCACGCGGTACATTGTCAGGATAAAGTCAGCGTCGCGCGATTGATAGCGTTCTGGTGCGTAATAGGTCGCGGCGCTCCCGTCCGTGAGGACCGCAATAGTCCCCACGGCATCAAGCGCTGTGCAAACCGCGAAGCAAACGTCGGTCAGTGTCGAGTTGGGCGTGATGGGCGCGGCCACTACACTTCTTTCGTGCGACGCCGTGGCCGCCGACGAAGATCTTCAATCGTCTTCACCATCCGTGGCTCTGTCGGCGCGAGGCGCAGTAGCAAGTCGCGAACTTCACGGTACGCAAAGAACGACGGATTGAGCGTAACGATTCGTTGCGGCCCGCGCATTAGTGTCGAGACAACTCCCTGCTCTTGAAGATCGTCGACAATGCGCACGATGCTCTGAAATGACACACCCGCGATGCGCGAGAGCTCGCGCAGGTACGTCTGCTCGAGCAGCGCGATCGCAAGAAGCGCCCGGCTGCGCGCCGGAGCCCCAAAGAGGCGGAGCCCATCGCTTTCGCTGCGTTTTGGCATGGTTCGGAGAGTATAACATAAATGTGATCACGTGATCACATTTATGTATCATAAGGCAATCACGTCCGCCAAGCCCCTTCCCGCACCCGGGCTACTCGAATTGACAACTATGTGGTACAATTACCTCGCTTAGAGCCTCCTGGCTCAAAGCGCCGGTTCACATTCGTACCGAGAAAACGAGGGGCGCCTACGGTCGCCCTCATCCACCAGGGCGGGCAGTCGCCCACACCCACTGCCGTTTGAAAGGTCACGATGCACGATTCCACAGCCATGGCCAAGCCACGAGCGCCCAACGCTCGGGAGGTTCTACGAACCAATGTCATTATCGGACGGGCAAAAGCCCGATTCTCCCAAGACGACCTCGCGCAGCGAGCAGGCGTCTCTCGCCAAACCATCTCAAGAATCGAGCGCGCAGAAGCCGATGTCGGCGTCGACGTCGTCGACAGCATCGCCAACGCCCTCGGAGTCCCAATCGCCGAGCTCTTCATTCCAGCGAAGCCTGACGTCGTGGACGACGACGACCTCGCTCGTCGTGCCAGCGCTTCCGCCGATGAGTTCGTTGACGCGCGAGAGCTCTTCGGCGCAATCGACCAAGCGAACGGACTCGATCGATACAGCCGAGCGGGCAGACCAGTGGGGCGTTAAGCTCCATCGGGAAGTCGCAAAACTGATCATCGAATACGGACTCGAGAACGAATTCTTCGTTCCGTCACTCGGCGAACTGATCGAACAACTTGAACGCGATCCGAAGGTCTACCCAAAGAAGAAGCGCCGGCTGAAAAAGGCGCGCGCCGCCGCACTCGCGGTTGGTCGCAACGTGTGGCGCGCTGTCTTCACGATCGACGAGAAGGCGCGCACGGTCTTGATTCTCGCGATCAACGAACACGACGCCGCCTACAACGAAGCGATGCGCCGCATCTAGTCGGTGCATTATCGCGGTGCCCTTGGCAAGCTGACCCTGGGCATGCTCTGCTTCATCACCGCGCATTTCGAGTCGCTCCTTGAGGGCCCGGAATGCCTTCTATGCCGACCCGGTTGGTAGCTTCGACTTCGACATGCTGCGACGCTGGATGGTGCGAAAGAACTAGCCCTGTGAGATATACTAAGCCGGATGCTGCGAGCGAACTGACGAATCCCCGCTCCGTGGTGAAGATATGAATTCGAACGGTCCCGACGAGGGCACTCCCGTTAAAGTGAGGCGCGGAGTACGTATAGAGAGTGTCGTTGCAGGACTCGCGCTGGTGATATCAATCGTAAGCTGCACTACTAGCACATATACATATCGACTTGAGACAGAGCCAGACATCATCCTTGCGCTATCTGGTGATCATCCGGTACAAATTAGGGTGCTCAACAGGGGCGAGGGTGTCGCTGAGAACGTTCTTTTCGGATGTAGTTATTTAGCCCCAGGATCACCTCAAACTACATCATTGTGGTTTCGGAACACAACTCCGGGAATGCCGCCAATTTCCAAGGACCGAGGACGGAGCGCTCTTCGGATTCATAAAAGCAAATCAGGCGATGCATGCTGTTTCACGGCTTTGTCAATTGCTCGACGTCTCGGTCAGCGGATATTACGCTTGGTGCAAGCGGCCGCCATCGCAGCGGCGTAGCAGCGATCTTCTGCTCGGCGATCGCATTGAAGCGATTCATCGAAAGTCGCGATCGACGTACGGCCGCCCACGCATTCATTTCGAACTGCGCAAAGATGGCGTTGCGATCTCTGGAAAGCGCGTTGCGCGGCTCATGCGCGAACGCGGTATTTTCGGCGCTTCTCGTCGGAAATCGACGACGACAACGATTCGCAATCATGACGCGAGACCGGCGCCAGATCTGGTAGACCGTAATTTCCGCGCCGATCGTCCCGATCGGCTCTGGGTCGCCGACATCACGTACATTCCGACCTGGGCAGGCTTCCTGTATCTCGCCGTGGTGCTCGATGCTTGCAGCCGGCGCGTCGTCGGTTGGGCTATGGCCAATCATTTACGAACTGAGCTCGTTCTTGAAGCGCTCAACATGGCGATCTACCGTCGAAAACCCGATGGCGTTATCCATCATCCCGACCAAGGCTGTCAGTACACATCGATCGCCTTTGGCGCCCGTTGCCGCGAAGCAAACGTGAAGCCATCAATGGGGTCAGTTGGCGACGCCTATGACAATGCGATGTGCGAAAGCTTCAATGCAACGCTCGAATGTGAGCTTCTCGTGCAGCATACCTTCAAAACACATCGTGAGGCTTCGCTCGCTATCTTCGACTTCATCGAAGGCTGGTACAACCCGCATCGCCGGCATTCAGCCCTCGGCTATCTCTCGCCCAACAATTACGAGCGGCGGATGAATCAAGCCGCCTGATGTCCAAATCGCAATCCTCCGCGAAAGCGGGTCAACATCAAACCGCTTGTAAACGCCGGCTGAAAATTGACCCACCTACCCGTCAGATCGCCGGTTTAATTTTGACCCACCTTGGCCGCGGTTTTGGCCGCCGGCAGTTTGATTCCCGCCTTTTTGCGCTCGCGTAATCTGAAGCTCTCACCGGTGAT